>JACDFU010000019.1 GCA_013815585.1 Chloroflexota bacterium | reverse complement strand
GAGCAGCACCGCCACCCCCGATGCCTCGAAGGGCGGTCTCCCGGCCAGCATCTCGTACAGCGTCGCCCCCAGGCCGAAGACGTCGGTCTGGCGGTCGGCAGGCTCCCCGTCGAGCTGCTCCGGGGCCATGTAGCGCAGCGTGCCAACCACCGCGCCGGTGAGGGTGAGGCGTTCGGCGTTCTCCTCCAGCGTTCGGGCGATCCCGAAGTCGACCAGGCGAGCGCGGCCGTCGGGGCTGACCAGGATGTTGGCCGGCTTGACGTCGCGGTGGACGATGCCGCGCTCGTGCGCGTGCTCCAGCGCCTCCGCGACCTGGCGTCCGATGGCCGCCGCTACCCGCTCGGCCAGGCGACCCTGGCGGGCCAGCAGGTCATTCAGCGGCTCACCGGCGACGTATTCCAGGACGATCGCCGCCTCGTCGTCGCTCATCGCGATGTCGTAGACGCCCACGATGCCCGGGTGGGTCAGGGCCGCCGCGGAGCGAGCCTCGGCCTCGACCCGAGCGCGCGATGAGGCATCGGGAAGCAGGTGGGTGTGGAGCAGCTTGACCGCGACCATTCGGCCCAGCAACTCGTCCTCCGCTCGCCAGACTTCCGCGGTTCCGCCCACGCCGAGCCTCTCCTCGAGCCGGTAGCGATCGAGGATCCGCCGCGGTTCTGCAGCGCCCGTGGACGTCGGCGCGTCAGCCACTGGCCAGCCGCTCGTACGCTCGACCCACCACGACCACCGCGGGCAATCGCTCGAGCAGCTCCGGCAGGGCCTGTGCATCCAGCCGGCCATCCCTCCGCGCGACGATCAGCTGCCCGCCGACGTGGAGCGGATTCTGGGGCCGCGCGTCCGTCTCGGCGAGGTCGAGGCGAATGCGCCCGTCGAGCTCAAGGCCCTTCGCCAGCTCGGCCTCCAGGGCTCCGCTGGGATCGGTGCTGCGCAGCGAATCGCGTCGGACTTCGCGCACCGCCCGCCAGGTCGGCCGCCGCAGCAGAATCCCCCGCCAGAGTTCGCCGACCTGCCCGGAGACCTCACCCGAGCCTGGAAGCGCGCCGTCCCGGATCAGCTCGCCACGGGACCAGCGCGCTGCGTGATGGAGCAGCGAGTACTCGTCGAGCGTGACGTAGGCCTCGAGGTCCTCCAGCGGGTTGCCCTCGCCGAAGATCGCCCGGATCGACGGTTCGAAGACCTCCGCCAGGTCGAGGTCGATGGCCCGCACCGTCCGGTGGAAGTAAACGGTGTTGTACATGAAGAGCCGCGCCGTCAGGAACATCTCGAGTGCACCGAGGCCGGGTTCGTACAGGGTCAGGCCGCGCTCCGTGAAGAAGCTGTAGCGGCGCAGGCGATCGGCGTCGATCGGCCCGGTGGCCACCCCGGTCATGTAGGCATCGCGCCGCACGTAATCGAGGTTGTCGACCGTGAAGACGCCTGAGAACAGCGGCTGGAGGCGGCGCACCCAGAGGGGCATTGAGGCATCGGCGATGGGCGGCTTGGAGATGAGGAAGCTGATCCAGCGGGGGTCGATCCGCTCCCCCTCCGCGAACGCGGAGCGCTCAGCGTCGGGACCGGGCGCGCGTCGCAGGCCCGAGATCACCGGACCAAGGTCACGCTCGATGATCGCGCCGCCCAGATCTTCGTGGCTGAGCCGCTTGTCCGGGTCCCGGCTGGGATGGCTGGGTGCCGGCCAGCGGCTCAGGACCTGCTCGTCAAAGAAGTGGGCGAAGGGCCCGTGGCCGACGTCATGGAGCAGGCCCGAGATGCGCAGCGTCTCCACGACCAGGGCCTCGGAGGGAACGGGATGCTCCGACGCCGGGCCTTCCGCGAGCGTATCTGCGAGGAGCGTCTCGCGGAGCGTCGGATACAGCGCGTGGCCCCAGAGGCCTGCCTCGTGCATGACGCCCAGCCCGTGGGTGAAGCGGCTGTGCTCTGCCGTGGGAAACACCCAGCGTGCGCTCTGGAGCTGGCTGATGCGGCGAAGGCGCTGAAGCCAGGCGCTGTCGAGGATGTCCTGCTCGGCCGATTCCTCGGCGGGTCGACTCTGTCGAGCGCCCGGCGCCGGATCGAAACGCTTGGTCAGCTCGATGTAGCCGTGAATGGGGTCGCTGATCAGGTTTACGGCGTCGAATTGAGGGTGAGCCACGAGCCCGAGTCTAGCGCCGGGGCCTCCGCCGCCCGCCCCTCGATGGTCCCTGCCGACGCCTGGTTCTCGCTCCGCCCCGACCGGTTCGTGGCCGCGCGACATGCATCGCGGGACGCTATCCTTCTAGGCTCCGAGCGCCGAGTCCGCCCTGTCTTTCGGCGCGCACGCAGTGGAGTCTGCATTGAAGGTCGGAGTCGCCAGAGAAACCGCGCCGGGAGAGCGCCGGGTCGCACTCGTTCCCGAGGTGATCGGCAAGCTCATCGCGGGCGGCCACGAGGTGCTTGTCGAGCAGGGCGCCGGCGACGGCGCCGCCATTCCCGATGGCGCCTACGTCGAGGCAGGTGCACGCAGCGTCTCGACCGACGAGCTCTACGGCGAGGCCGATGTCGTCCTGCGCGTTCAGAAGCCCAGTGAGGCCGAGGTCGGCCGGCTGCGCAAGGGCCAGGCGGTCGTCGGTTTCCTGCAGCCGCTGATCGATCCGGGGGGAGCGCAGCGCCTGGCCGAGCGCGGGGCGACCGCGATCAGCCTGGACATGCTGCCTCGCACGCTGAGCCGGGCACAGACGATGGACGCGCTCTCCTCGCAGGCAAACGTGGGCGGCTACAAGGCGGTGCTCATCGCCTGCAATGCATTCGGGCGCTACTTCCCGCTCCTGACGACCGCCGCCGGAACGGCGAAGCCCGCCAACGTCCTGGTGCTGGGGATCGGCGTCGCCGGACTCCAGGCGATTGCCACGGCACGACGGCTCGGTGCGGTCGTTCGCGCGTATGACGTCCGCTCGGAGACGCGCGAGCAGGCGGAGTCGCTGGGCGGCCAGTTCCTGGTGCTGAAGTCGGTCAGCGACGCAAGCGGCAGCGGCGGGTACGCACGCGAGCTGAGCGCCGAGGAGCGCGCAGCGCAACAGGAGGAGCTCAACGGACACATCGCCGGGATGGACGTGGTGATCACTACGGCCCAGGTCCCCGGCCGCCGCCCACCGGTGCTCGTCACCGAGGCCGCCGTGCGGGCCATGAAGCCGGGCTCCGTGATCGTGGACATGGCGGCCAGCGCCCTCGGCGGCAACGTCGAGCTGTCGAAGGCCGACGAAGTCGTCGTGACCGACAACGGGGTCACCATCCACGCCCCGACCAACCTGCCCGCCACCATGCCGGCGGGCGCGAGCAACTTCTACGCGCGAAACATCTCGGCGCTGCTGCTGCACTTCCTCAAGGACGGCACGCTGAACGTGGACCTGTCGGATGAGATCACGGCGGGCACGGTCGTGACACACGAAGGCGCCGTCGTGCACGAGCAGGTGAAGAAGCTGCTGCAGCCGGCCGGGGAGTCCTCGGAGTCCAGCGCGGGCACGCCGCCTGCAGCGGGCACGCCGCCTGCAGCGGGCAGGCCGCCCGCCCCGGACGCGCCGGGAGCGCCCACGTCATCATCTCCCACTCCCGCCTCAGGCAGAGGAGCCGCATCCGCCCCCGGAGGCGCCCGCTGATGGACGAGACGCTGCTGTCTGCGCTGACGATCTTCGTCCTCGCGATCCTGGTTGGCTTCGAGGTGATCAGCAAGGTACCGGCCACGTTGCACACGCCGCTGATGTCGGGAGCCAACTCCATCCACGGCATCGTGCTCGTGGGGGCGATGTTCATCGCGGCCACGGCCGACAGCCCGGTCAGTCAGTTGCTCGCCCTCATCGCGGTGATCTTTGCCGCCATGAACGTGGTCGGCGGCTACGTCGTGACCGACCGAATGCTCCAGATGTTCCGTCGGCGCCCGACAGCCGCGCGCGGCCAGGCCGATTCGGGCCTGGGCGGCCCGGGCACGACCGCCTCCTAGCCCTTCGTCACTCCGAGGACCGGCCATGGACCAGAGCACGATCGAAACGCTCGTTCGGATCGCCTATATCGTCGCGGCGGCCATGTTCGTCATCGGCCTGCACCGGATGAATTCCCCTGCGACTGCCCGGTCGGGCAACCTCGTCTCCGCCCTGGGCATGGCCATCGCAGTGGTTGCCGCCGGCGTGGATGTCGCCACTCCCTCGGAAGGCCAGGAGGTCTCCGGGCTTGCCTGGCCGATCATCGGCCTGGGCATCGCTATCGGTGGCGGTCTCGGGCTGCTGACCGCTCGACGGGTTCAGATGACGGCCATGCCCCAGCTGGTCAGCCTCTTCAACGCGGTAGGCGGCGGTGCCGCTGCCCTCGTCGCGATCGAGGATTACGGAGCGCTGGCAGGGTTTGGCGGCTCGATTCCGCTGCAGACGACGGTCGCGACGGTCCTGGGTGTGATCATCGGCTGCGTCACTTTCAGTGGCTCGCTGATCGCGTCGGGCAAGCTCCAGGGGCTCGTGCCCGGCCGTCCGATCACCTTCGCGGGCTCGCAGATCGTCACGGCCATCCTGGCGCTGGCCGCCCTGGCCGGGGCAGCCTTGCTGATCGTCGGCCAGCCGAACCTGGCCATCCTTGCCCTGATCATCGCCGTCGCGCTGATCTTCGGGGTCACGATGGTGCTGCCGATCGGCGGCGCCGACATGCCCGTCGTGATCTCACTGCTCAACTCGTTCACGGGCACCGCAGCCGCAATGGCCGGCTTCGTCATCAATAACCCGGTGCTGATCATCGCGGGAGCGCTCGTGGGGGCAGCGGGCGCGATCTTGACCAAGCTCATGGCGGACGCCATGAATCGTTCGATCCTCAACATCCTGGTCGGTGGTTTCGGGACCGGCGATGCGGCAGCTGGGGCTGCCGCGGGCGATGGGCCAGGGGGCTCCGTGCGGGAGGTCACTGCCGATGACGTGGCGATCCAGCTGGCCTATGCGCAGAAAGTCATCGTGGTGCCGGGCTACGGCCTCGCAGTCGCTCAGGCGCAGCACAACGTGCGTGAGCTTGCCGAGCTGCTCGAGGCTCGCGGCGTGACCGTCGAGTACGCCATCCACCCCGTCGCCGGTCGCATGCCCGGCCACATGAACGTGCTCCTGGCGGAGGCCAATGTGCCCTACCCGCAGCTGAAGGAGATGGAGGAGATCAACCCCGAGTTCTCGCGGGCGGATGTGGCTCTCGTGGTCGGCGCCAACGACGTTACAAACCCGGCGGCGCGGACCAACACCAGCTCGCCGATCTACGGGATGCCCATCCTCAACGTCGACGAGGCACAGAACATCGTGGTGATCAAGCGCTCCATGCGGCCGGGTTACGCGGGTATCGACAACGAGCTGTACCTAAACCCCAAGACCGGCATGCTCTTCGCGGACGCCAAGGACGGGCTCGCGCAACTGGTCGCCGCCGTGAAGGCGGTCTGACGGCCGAGCCAGCGGCGCCCGGTCCGATCGCCTTGTTCTTTCGGGGTCGCTGATGCCCAACGACCGGGTCGAGCTTCAAGCGGAGATCGAAGCCCCCAGACGCCGGATCTTCGAGCTGCTGGCCACCCAGCAGGGTCTCGCGCGCTGGATCGACGACGTCCAGCTCGAGCCCCGCCTGGACGGACCGGTGCGGCTTCGCCTGCGCGATGCGGTCGGGATAGGCCGGGTCATCGCCCTGAGCCCGCCCCAGCACATCAGCTTCAGTTGGGACTGGGAGGCCGAGCCGCTCGGTCAGCCTTCGGTGGTCGCTTTCGATGCCATCGATCACGGTGCCCGCACGCACGTCACCCTGCGACACGTCGGATTGCGCGGCGCGCAGCAGCTCGATGACCACATGGCGCTCTGGAGCTACTGGTTCGAGCGCTTCAAGGAGGCCGCCGGCGCCCTGCGATACCCCTGAGCGATGACGCGGCCGGGCAGCGGGACCGCGGGTGCGTCGGAAGGGAAGCCCAGCCTCCCTTTCATTTATTCGCCCCAGTGGTGGTAGCCGAGTCCCGCGGGCGCGTCGGACAGGGAAGCACCAGCCGCCCTTTCATTTATTCGCCCCAGTGGTGGTAGCCGCGTGCGCCGGCCGGGCCGCCTCGACCCATCTGCGAATTTCGTGGCCGACGGCACCTTCACGGGCGTTTTTCGTGGACTACGCCGTCGCCGCCAACGAATGCCTCGGAGGCGCCTGCGCCCGCCTCGTCCAACACCACGGGGATGACTACATGAAGGCAACGGCCGCCGGGACGAGATACGGCGCCTCAAGGAGGCGGCGCCCGGCGAGCTAAGGAGGCGGCGGCCGGGGCGGGAAACGGCGCTTGGAAAGGAGGTGGCGTCCCTCGACACGGCGCCGGAAAGGAAGCGGCGCCGGGCGAGTCGACGACGCCCTGGGCTGCCCGATCAGTAGCGGTCGGCCGCTCGGCGGAGCTCGGCCGCAACATCGGCGCGGAGCGACGAGGGCTCGATCACCTCTGCGTCCGCTCCCCAGCCCAGGATCCAGATCCGAACCTCGTGCAGGCCGGCCGCGCGGCCTCGCCACAGAAGCGAGCCGTCCCCGGGCAACTCGAGCTCCTGGCTGGGATGCCAGCGCGTCTCGGCAACCCGCCTGGCCACGCTGGGTGAGAAGCGAACGACGACCTCTTCGACAGGCTGATCGGCAATGACATCCCAGGCCGCTTCCAGGCCGTGATCCGCGTCGGCGCGCGGCTCGAACCGTTCTGGAGCCAAAGACGCCTCGAGAATGCGTTCGACCTTGAAAGTCCGTCGCGCGGCCCGTTCCTCGTCGAAGCCAATGAGATACAGCGACCGCGTCAGCGCGGAGGGCTCGATCAAGTGGGGTTGGACCCGCGCTCTTCGCACACCGCGCGAATCGTCGTAGACCCCGGAGTCGTACTGGATCACGACGACTCGGCGGGACGCCCAGGCCTCGGTGAGGGTTCGGAAGACGCGGGTGAACCGCTCGTTGGCGGGTGTAAGCGCGTAGTTGTCGACGGCCCGACGAATGTGCTCGGAGAGCACCGGCGGCAGCACCTGGGCCAGCTTCACCAGGGCGCCGATCAGCTCCGTGTCACCCTCGTCGTTCGCCTTCGTCAGCACGCGAGCGGCGAGGAACAGGGCCATTGCCTCATGGAGGGTCAGCGCCAGGGGAGGAAGAAAGGCGCCCCCCTCCAGGCCCCATCGTCCGCTCTCCTGCCAGAGCGGCAGGCCCGCCTCCTCGTCCATGGCTCGCAGGTCGCGGTACACCGTTCGCGTCGAGACGCCGATCTGCTTCGCGATCTCGCGGGCGCCGATCCCGTCCGGATGGGCGTGGAGGATCATCGCCACGCGCAGGTAGCGCGCTGCGCGATCCCACTTGCTCGGGCGATCGCCCGGCAGCGTGGTCACCGCGGCGGGGGTTCGATGACGGTCTCGCTCGACCGGTCGAGCGCGGTGAGCTGTGCCTGGAGCGTGACCTGCAGCCCACGGCCCGGCCATTCGCCGCTGAAGGTCGGCCCGCTGATCTCGACGGCGGCCATCCCGAGCTCACCGTCGGCGAAGACCCACCAGTCGAGGCTGCCTCGCCAGACGCGCAGGGCCGGCTCCGTGTCGAGAGGGTTCTGCGACAGGAACCAGCGCAGCGCAGGGAAGGCCGCCAAGGCTGTCGGTCCGTCGATCGCGCGACGGCAGTGGCGCGCGCGCGCGTCCCCTACGAGCTCGACGCCCACATCTTCGGCGGCCGCCCGGTCGGCTTCGGAGAGCGCTGCATTGATCACCGCAGTATCCAGCGTGCCTGGCAGCTGCCTGCTCTCCGGGATCGATCGCCAGCCGTGCTCGACCTCGTACAGCCAACCGCGCTCTCCGACGCGGACGTACTGAGTCTGGCCTGCGTCACGATGTGTCGCGCGGCTCGCGGTCCAGCGCTCGTCTGTGCCGGACCTGACTCCCTCCAGCGTGACGGTCCCAACGGCAGTGCCGTCGTCGACGCGTCCGCTGGCGTCCAGGTCGACCCTGGCGCCTCGACCGGCTCGCAAGGGCCCGTCGCAGTCCCGGGGCTCGAGCGTCAGGTCGGTGGGGCCCCAGCGGGAAGCCTGCGGCGGAGGGGCATCCCTCAGTGCCAGCTCGTTCGCGAGTGCGGCGCCGCCGAATGCAGCCGCCGTGAGGCTGGTGGCGGTCACGGCGATGAGGGTGCCCAGCACGAGCCGCCGCCATCGCAGGGCCGTCTGGCCCAGGACCGCCCGCGCGACTCCCAGGCCGCTGAAGAGGCAGGTGGCAGCCAGCGCCAGCATCAGTGCGTACGCCACCTCTGCGGAAGGAAGGATCGTCTGTCGACCCCCGGCCGCAAGGTTGCGGACGATCGAGCCGATCGATGGCAGCAGGAGGACGGCGGAGGCGATTCCGAGCCAGCCCACCGCCGCCGCTGCCCGGTCACCCCGCGCGAGCGGCGGCCAGATGACGGCCAGGGCGGCCGCCGCCGGTGGCAGGAAGGCCGCCGCCGCAACGATGAGATCCACGGGGCCCCCTGGGCGGTAGCCGGTCAGAATGGCGAGGCCGGCGACCACCCAGAGCGTCACGAGGGTGATGGCAAGGAGTCGGAGCTCGAAGAGACGGACCCGCACGGCCGACGCAGGATAGCGCGCTCGCGGACTACCATCCGCTCGATGCTCCGGCGCTATACCCGACCCATTACCACTCCTGCGGCAGCGCGCGCCGTCCGCGACTACAACCGACCCTTCGTCAGCCTGCTCAGCGACTTCGGCGCCCGGGACCCTTCAGCCGCGATCTGCAAGGCGGTGGTGCTCTCGATTGCGCCGGACGCCCTCGTGGTCGACATCAGCCACGAGGTGGAGAAGTTCCAGGTGCGCGACGGCGCGTTACTCCTGTGGTGCGCGGTGCCCTACATGCCCATCGGCGCCCACGTGGCGGTAGTCGACCCGGGGGTCGGAACGGAGCGGCTGCCGATCGCCATCGAGACGGCCCGCGGCGACATCCTGGTCGGGCCGGACAACGGCATCCTGGGGCCCGCCGCGGAGCGGCTGGGAGGGATCGAGTGGGCCCACGTCCTCGAGAACCCGGAGTATCGGCTGCCCGTGATCAGCTCGTCCTTCCACGGCCGCGACCTGTTCGCGCCGGCAGCCGCGCATATGGCGCTGGGCGTGCCCATCCACGTCCTGGGGCCGGGGATCGACGCAGCGGAGCTCGTCCAGCTGGAGTGGCCGGTGCCGGAGATCCGCGATTCGGAGTTCCTTACCGCGGTCATCTACGTCGACACCTTCGGCAACGTCAAGCTGGCCGGGGAGCCGTCCGACATGCTCGCCGCCGTTGGGCCCGTGGAGTACGGCCAGGCACTCGAGGTCAGGCTCAATGGCCGGGGCGCCTTGGCGGCCGCGTTCTGGGCCGATACGTTCGGGCGCGTCCCGATTGGCGAGCTGCTCGTGTACGAGGATTCCTACGGCCGCCTCTGCCTGGCGGAGAATCAGGGCTCTGCGGCAGCTCGCCTGGGGCTCGAGGAGGGAAGCGCCGTCTCCATCGGCCGCGCCTGACCGAGTGGCCGATTTCCCGGCCGGCAGGCGTCCACGAAGACGGTCCACAGTCGCGCGAACTCCGGCGGCGTGGAATCGGCTCGCTCGGGATGGCATTGCACCCCGATCACGAACTCGTCGGGGTCCGCGGATTCCAGGGCCTCGACCAGCTCGCCGTCGCGGTGGGGGCTGGTCCCGGCCACCAGGAGGCCCGGTGCCACGTCGGCAGCTCGGACGCCCTGGTGGTGGTAGGAATTGACGCGCACCATCCCTCCGGCCGGGTCGCTCGGACGCAAAATCCGTGCCAGCCGGGATCCCGGATGAAGCCGCAGTGGATGCATCGCGGGCACTGTGCGCTGCATGGTTCGGTGACCCTCGAGGTGCTGCACCAGCGAGCCGCCGCTGAAGACGTTGAGCGCCTGGAGCCCGCGGCAGATGCCCAGCACCGGCTTGTGTCCAGCCTTCGCTGCATCCCAGGCAGCCTTCTCCAGCTGGTCGCGCTCGGGTTCCAGCCCGCGCGAGCCGTCTATTGGCTGGCCGTACAGAGCCGGGTCCAGGTCACCGCCGCCGGACAGCAGGAGGCCGTCCATCTCGGCGAAGGCGGTCCCGCGCTCGTCGCCGGTGCTGGAGTCGTTCAGGAGGATAGGCTCGGCGCCTGCGCCGCGCAGCACCTCGACATAGTGCCGCTGGTTGGCCCGGATGCGATCAGGGTCGCTGTCCCATTCGGGCGTTCGACAGGTGATGACGATCTTGGGAGGCGGGCCGCCCGTGACGCGATTGGAGCTCACGATGGGCATGGTAGGCGACCCCGGACGCGAAGGGCCCGCGGGCTCAGGCGGCAGAGGCGGTGGTCACAGGCAGATCGACCGGGGTGGGCTTGGTCACCAAAAATTCAGCAGCCAGGTCCAGGCCTTCGGCGGCCGTCGCGACGCGGTTCTTCGGGCCTCGCTTGACGACGTAGCAGGCGCGGTCCGCGGCGAGCAGCAGCTCGTCCTTGGTTGCGCCGTCGTCGGGATAGGCGGCTACGCCGATTGAGCAGGTGACGGGCGACCTGCCGCCTTCGTCGCGGCTCGTGCTCTGCACCTGAAGGCGAACCTTCTCGGCGACCGCGAGGGCCCCCGCGGAGTCGGTATTGGGCAGGATCACGGCGAACTCGTCCCCGCCATAGCGGAAGACAAGGTCGGAATCCCGGCCCGCGGAGCGGATCCCGAGGGCGATCGAGCGAAGCAGCCGGTCGCCCGCCTGGTGGCCGCGCCGGTCGTTGAAGGCCTTGAAGTCGTCCAGGTCCAGCATCAGAAGACTGAAAACCTCGCCACGCGCGACCTCGTGCGCCAGGCGCTCGTGGAAGCTGCCCGGGTTCGCCAGCCCGGTCAGCGCATCGGTCTCGGCACGTAGCTCGATCGCGCGGTACACCTCGGCGTTCTGCAGTGCAATCGAGGCCTGGGCGGCGAAGAGCTGGACCAACTCGAACTCATCCGGGCTGAAGCCCCCGGCCGCCGAGCGCTCCAGGGTGATCACGCCCACGACACGCTCGCGTCCGCGGAGTGGCACGGCCATGAGCGTGCCTGGTTCGGCGGTCAACGTCGGGTGGCGGAGGGCGTTCGCGGGATCCTTCTCCATGAGCCGCGCCTCCCCGGCCAGGGCGACCTCCCCGGCAAACGAACCGCGCACCGGCACGGGATGGGCCATCAGCAGGTCAGCGTGGCTTCCCCGAGCCACGACCGGCTGAAGCACCGCAGCGCCCGCCGTCAGCAGGTGGACCGCCAGGTTCTCGACGTCGAAGAGCATGCTCAGCCGAGCCGCGACCTCCTCCAGGATCGCGCCCTCGTTGAGCGAGCTGAGCAGTGTCTCGGTCAGGTGGAGGAGCTCGCGCTGCCGGCGCAACTGGTGCTCGAGCGCGGCAGATTGCGCGGCCAGGCGCTCGGTCGCATCCGCGTTCGACATCGCCTGAGCGGCGAAGGAGGCGTAGATCTCCAGCAGGCGCAGGTCGTCCGGGGTGAACTGGTGGAGGCCGAGCTTGGACAGGACGATGACGCCGATGACGGAATCCTCCTGGGACATGGGTGCGGCGAGCATCGACTCGGCCAGGTCCTCCTCGGTTTCCGGGATGGTCTCGCCTCGTGGATCTCGCGCCGCGTCGGGGACATTGATCGCGACACCGTGCTGGGCGACCCAGCCGGTGATGCCGTGCCCGACAGTCGTTCGGAGCTGATCCCCGACCTCGTCGTGGTAGGCCCCGATATGGCCCTGCCAGGCGACAGGGACGCAATCCTCGCCCTGGACGCGATAGACCCGCACGTTGTGGTAGTCGATGAGCTGGCGAAGCTCGGTTGCGATTGCGGTGCCGATCTCGTCGACCTCTCGGAGCCGGCTGAGCCTGGCGCCCAGCTGCTGAATCGACTGGAGCTGTGCCGCCCACGTGGCCATCTGTGCGAAGTCACGGGCGTTGGCGAACGCGAGGCTGGCCTGGCCGGCCAGGGCCTCGAGGGCGTCCATCTCGTCGGCCGACCAGGCATGTGGCTGGTCGTGGTAGAGCATGAGCAGGCCGGCGGGAGCGCCACTAATGAGAAGGGGCGCCACAGCGATCGTGTCGAAGCCCTCCCGGATCACGGCCGCCCGGACTTTGGCGCCGCGGGGGTCGCTGGCGTAACCCACGGCAAAGAGTGGGCGTCCCTCCTGCAACGCCTGCACAGGCAATGAAGGCGTGGGCATCTGCTTCGCGAAGTCGATGTACCTGCGCGAGAGGTTGCGCGTGACGCGCGGCGTTGCAGCGCCGCCCGGCTTCAGCTCCACGACCGCCGCCCGGTCAGCGTGAAAGAGCAGCATCGCGTGGTCCGCGAGCTCCTCGAGGACGGTGTTCAGGTCGAGTTTTGAGCCGATGTCGGCGCCGATTCGGCGCAAAGCCTGCTCCTGATCGAGCTGTGCCCGGAGCCGAGCCACCTCCGCGCTGTCAGCATCGCCGGCCGGCGGGTGGGAAGCCGCTCCGCTGAGCTGCGTCAGGGCCCCGCGAGACGCCTCGTTGATGAAGCGCTGGATCTCTGCGAGTGGGTAGCGACGATCGCCCCGTGCATTGATGCGCAGACAGTGAAGCCGCCCCTGCTGCGTCCAGGTGCGGATCGTGTTGGGATGGACGCCCAGGAGGTGAGCCGCCTTCGTGACCGAGACGGTTGCTTCCTCTGGCCGCGCTTCGATGACCAACGTCTGTCCTCGGCCTCAAGAACTGGTAGGTGAACCGGCTCCTGAGGCTAGGAGAACCCTACAGAACCTGCCATGGCTCGAAAGTCCTGCGGGTCAGCGGCGGGCGTGGGGACGTTGCGGATCGGCTGCCCTGAGGCTGGGGTATGGATCGAAGGCGTCCACATGCCGGATGCGACCCGCTTCGCGGAGGCGCAGCTCGAAGGGTGCGCGGAGCTCGAAATGGAGATGGATCGGCACGCCTTCCGCGTTGCCGGTATCACCCGTGCGCCCGACCACCTGGCCGCGCCGTACCCGGTCGCCGTGGCGCACGTCGACGCGCGATAGGTGGACCATCAGCGCCGTATAGCCGCGACTGGTCGGCTCGGTACTGATGACGACGACGGTGCGGCCGTAGCGCGCCGGGTCCCACGGCCGCCAGCGCCGAGCAGGGTTGATTACGATCCCTTCGAAGACCGAACGGACCGGCGTCCCCCTCTCCACGTAGAGATCGATCCCGTCGTGCGCACGCTCCAGGCTGCCGTCGCCCAGCACGCCCCGAACGTGGTTGTAGTGCCGGGCCACTCCGGCGCGCCGATCGAGGAAGTTGTTCGCGTACTCGTAGTCCGTCGTCGACAGAAATGGAAAGCCCATTGGGACGACGGTCGAGCGCAGGGCAAACCCGCGCGCTGAGGCGGGAGCGGACCCGGGAGGTCGGGTCGGCCGAGGTGTCGGCGTCGTCCGATGACTGGCCCGCGGGCCGGCACTAGGCCCTGCTGGACCGAGTGTGGCGGAAGCGGATGTCTGCCCGAGCCCACCCGACGAGCGCGCTCCCATCGCCGTCCCGCCGGCCGGAGTGCCTGCCCCGCCGGCCGGGGTGCCTGGCGAGCCGGCAGCGATTCCTGCGGCGTCCGTCGAACCAGGGGCCTGGTTCGAGCTACGCGCCATGCCGGTGACCGCGAGCGCTGCTCCGAGCGTGATCCCGGCCAGCACCAGGAGGGCCAGAGCGGGTCCCAGGGAGGCCCTGCGCCGGCTGGCCGTAAGCCCTGCTGTTTCGCTCGGCCGCGCCTGCCGGACCAGGGAGCCGCCGGATGAGCGTGCCCGGCGCATCAGTCTTCCCGGGTGAGGCGCACGTACAGCGTCGTCACGCCGACGACGGCCAGGCCAAGCAGGATGACTCCCGCGGCGGCCAGGAGCGGTTGCCCGACCAGGCCGGCCCCTTCGCCCTCACTCCGGGTGTCGCCGGCCACGACCTCGGGGGTGGGGCTGGCCGCACTGGCGTCAGGTGCGGACACCGCCTGCGCTCCGATGGCCAGCGAAATCAGCAGGCTCAGCCGCACAACCATGAAACCGATGCGCGCCGCCGTCGCTGCGGGATGCCCCCCGGGAAAGCTGGTCCGGTGGCGCCTCGCGCCGACGCGTGAACGCGATGCACGCGAGTCGCTCGGCACCGCCCGAGACTAGCAGGTCCCGCTCGTGGGTCAGCTTGCGCCAGCCAGCTGCCCGATGGCCACGACCACCGCCAGCGCCACGAGCGCAAAGCCCAGCACCAGCGCCCCGGAGATCAGCAGCAGCTCTCCACGCCTGTCCCCCGACAGGACTCGCATCGCCTCGGAGGGCTCCAGCGTGGTGACGATGAGCGGCCTGCCCGCCCCTGCCGTCAGTTGGATGCTGCCGTCCTCGAGGAGGACCGGGACTCCGGTTGCCACGGCGTGCTCAACTGCCGAGAGCTGATCGATGCGGTGGCGTATCAGGGCATCGGGCGGGATGTCCGGCGGCAGTCGCCCGGGGAGGTCGCGCGCCCGGCCCGTGGCCTCGCGCGGAAGGACCACGAGGCCATCGTCTAGCGCTTCTGCGTCCAGGGCCAGGTAGTCACGCCGCTCCTGGAGCCCGAAGGGGACCGCCTCTCGTTCATCCTCCAGCGTCCGCCACCGCGTCCCACCTTCGCGCACCTCCAACCTTCGGCGGCGGAAGACCAGCGGCCGCTCGTTCTCGTCGGGGAACTCCTCCTCGCTGGTGATGCGTCCCTGGACACGGACATAACTCGCTCTGCCCGCTCGCGCCTCGCCATGGGCCTCGGCGATGGAGAGCTGGGGAGCGACCCGGAGCGATCGAGCGACCCGGTAGCCACTGAACGACCTGAGCCTGAGCGCGCCCGCCAGGATGACCAGGAGCCCGAGTGCGCCGAGGAGGATGGGGACCACGGCGGGATGGTAGGACGCCCAGCTCAGCGAAGCCCGTTGGCCTGACGGGCAGCCCCGGACATAGCAAAAACCCGAAGGAACCGTCCCGGCGCGTGGGCGTTGATGTGATCTCCGCCGTTAGCACCGTTGAGGCCCCTCCGGGCTGGTGACAACGTAGCCGTGGGGTCCGGCGGCGGTCAACCGGATTTGTCCACCACTTTTCGCCAGGCCACCCGACATGTCCACGGCCTTTCCACAGTGCGCTCTGCTCGACAAACGGCTCAGCTGGCCGGTCGCCCCGTCAGTGGGTCGAGCGACTGAAGGAGGCCCGAGTAGCTGGTCAGGACGAGTCGGCCGGCGACCATCTCGGCGCCGACCACCACGTCACTGTGGGCCGCCCGCCAGATCACGTCTCCGGCCTCCGAGAGCGCGTGCGTCGCGAGCTCGCTCTGAACGAGCAGATGGCTCAGGCGGGACGAGGCCAGGACCGTGAGGAGTGGGCTGCGGCTCAGAAAGTGCCAGCGCAGCTCGCCCGAGCGGCTGTCGAAGGCATAGGTCGCAAAGCCGTACTTGACCGCCAGCAGGCCGGGGGTGTCCCAGACGACGCCCTCGGGTGTGTCGAAGATCGAAGAGGCGAGCCGGGCTGTCCACACTCCGAGCGGGCCTTCGACCCGAAGCTCTGCCCGGCAGAGCCGATCCGGCTGGGGTGAGATGAGTGCACCGTAATCGTTGAGGGTACCGCCGGCCTCGGAGAGCCCGAAGACAGAGGCTCCGGAGCCCGAGCCTCCCCAGCGGTAACGCGCCGCGAGACCACCCGGATACTGCACGTTCGCCCGTTGGGGCTCCGGGGCAGATGGGGCCTGCGGCACGGGCCGCAATGTAGCATCCGGCGAATTCGCTGCCCCGCGCTACAATGTGGGCCAATCGAAGAGTGGGACAGGGGAGCGCCACCGGGCGCTGAGAGTGCGGTTCGGCCGCAGACCCTCGGAACCTGATCTGGTTCGCACCAGCGAAGGGAGTCCAAGCGAGCGACCTCCCGTCCCTCAACCAGGGAGGTCGTCCGATTCTCGACACCCGCGCCATCGTCGTCGCCAATGGTGACGTTCCTGATGCCGCTGCCCTCGACGCCGCCTGGCCAGGCTGGCGCGATTCGGTCGCCTTCGTGGTGGCGGCCGACGGCGGTGCTCTGCGCTCGAAACGGCTGGCTCTCCGACTGGACCTCATCGTGGGAGACGCAGATTCCATCGACGCCGCGTCGCTCGAGCAGTACAGGGACGATGGCGTCGAAGTGCGGCTGCTGCCGGCGGCCAAGGACGCCTCGGACACGGAGCTCGCGCTTGGAGCGGCTTTCGAGCGCGGCGCCACGACTGTGACCTTGCTGGGAGCGCTCGGAGGCCTGCGCCTCGACCACGCCCTGGCAAACGTGGGACTCCTGGCGCGTGACGGCTTCGCCGGCCGTCAGATCGAGCTTCTCGATGCCAGCTGTCGCGTGTCGCTGGTCCGCGGTGATGGCGTCTCGTTCGGGCCCGTCCGGCACAACCTGGTTGGGCCGATCGGGGGCCTGGTCTCACTGCTTCCCGTGGGCGTGGGGACGACGGGCGTCACCACGGTCGGGCTGCTCTATCCGCTTCGTGACGAGCCGCTTCCGGCCGGCACGACGCGCGGCCTGTCAAACGTCCGGGTCGATGAGAGCGCCTCCATCTCCGTCCGAACCGGCCTGCTGCTCGTGGTGGAAAGCGCCACCAACGACGCCACTGCCCGTATCGAGGCCACCAACACCACCGCCATCGCCGCCATCCCACCACCCAATCCATCGCTGCGATAGGAGGTTTCCTATGACCGCAACCGCCGCCACCCGATCGCCATCGCTCGCCGCGGGTCGATGGCGCACCG
The DNA here is from genome assembly GCA_013815585.1 of Chloroflexota bacterium. GTDB lineage: Bacteria > Chloroflexota > Limnocylindria > Limnocylindrales > CSP1-4 > JACDFU01. The sequence goes on along the minus strand of JACDFU010000019.1, from coordinate 10,103 downwards.
TCGACATCGTCGTGACCGCCGTCCTCGGGGTGGCCTTCGGCGTGGTGTTCTTTGCCTGGAATGCCGTCTGGGGCGCGGTGGACCCTCTGTTCGGCGCGGTCAAGCCCCTCCAGTACCTCATCAGTGGCGTATGGCTCCTGCCAGCTGTCGTCGCCGCCCTCATCGTGCGCCGCCCAGGAGCCGCGATCTTCGCGGAGGTCGTAGCCGCCCTCGTCTCCGCACTGCTTGGTAGCGTCTGGGGACTGGATGCGGTGCTGTCGGGCGTGATCCAGGGTGCAGGGGCTGAGCTGGTGTTCGCCTTCGCCCTCTACCGGGCGTGGAGCCTGCCCGTGGCCATGCTGGCCGGGGCGGGCGCGGCGGTCGGCGAGGCCATCCATGACATCGCCATCTACTTCCGACCGGACGCGTTTTCGCTCGACTTCCAGCTCGCCATCACCGCGGCGATGATCGTCTCCGGCGTGGTTATCGCCGGCCTGGGGGGTTGGAGCCTCGTCCGGGTCCTTCGACAGACGGGAGTGCTGGAAAGCTTCGCGGACGACGCCTGATCGAGCACTCCGGACAGTCCACGACATCCGCAGGTCCTGGGCCCGTCCGCGCACCAGCGGTCACCGCCGCAGACCTGGGCTGGACATACCGCGGACGGGTCAGCCCTGCGCTGAGTGGGGTCTCCTTCGCGCTCCCCTCGTCCGCTGTCCTGCTGGTGCTGGGCCCTTCCGGCTCGGGCAAGAGCACGCTTGCACGAGCCCTGGCAGGGCTCATGCCGCACACGTTGCCCGGCCGCTGGGAAGGGAGCCTTCGACTCGACCGCCTCGAGGTCGCGGAGACCGCCACGGGGCGGCTGGCCGAAGTCACCGGCATCTGCTTTCAGGACCCCGAGGGACAGCTCGTGATGTCCCGTGTCGAGGATGAAGTGGCCTTCGGGCTCGAGAACCGGGCCTGGTCTCGGCCGCGGATGCTGCGCAGGGTCCCCGAGGCGTTGGCCGAGGTCGGCCTCGGCGGCTTCGAACGCCGGGACACGGCCCGCATCTCCGGCGGGGAGCAGCAGCGCCTGGCGATCGCGGACGTCCTCGCGCCCCTGCCGGGGCTCCTCGTCTTCGACGAGCCAACTGCGCAGCTCGATCCCGTGGGCACCGAAGCGGTCTTCGAGCGGCTTGAGCGGCTGGCCCGTCGGCGGGAACGCACGATCGTCATCGTCGAGCACCGGGTGGACGCCGTCCTGCCGATCGCCGACCGTGTCCTGATCCTGGATGGAGAAGGGCGCCAGGTCGGTTTCGGGCGGCCCGACGAGGTCGGCCAGGCCCACGCGGAGACGCTCGATCGGATCGGTGGATGGGTTCCCTCCGCCTGGCGCGGCTGGCTACGCACGCCGGTCGATGACGGGCCCGCACGCACAGAACACAGCCGGGGGGAGCAGCTGGTGGCGTGCGAGGATCTATGGTTCTCCTATCCCCGGGACGCAACCGACCCGCGACCGCCGGTCCTGCGCGAGGTCGGTTTCCGCCTTCGTGAGGGCGAGCGTGTCGCGCTCGTGGGCTCCAACGGCTCGGGTAAGTCCACCCTCCTCCTGCTCGTGGCGGGCCTGCTCAAGCAATCGCGCGGTCGGATCGTACTGGCGGGTGGCCGCGACCCGCGTCGACTGTCGCGGCGGGAGCTGCCTCATGCGATCGGACTCTGCTTCCAGGATCCCGAACTCGGTTTCGTGGCGCCGACGGTCCGCGAAGAGGTGGCGGCTGGCCTCTCCCGCAGTGCGCCGGGGTTGCAGGCCGGGCAAGTCGACGATGCCCTGAGGCGCTTCGGCCTGGAGGGCCTGGCCGAAGAAAGCCCCTTTCGGCTGAGCATCGGGGAGCAGCGCCGCCTCAGCATCTGTGCCGCCACCATCCGGCAGCCACGCCTGCTCCTGCTCGATGAGCCGACCTTTGGTCTCGATCGTCTCGGGAGCGACGCGGTGATCGAGCTCCTCGATGTGCATCGCAGCTCCGGCGGGGCTCAGCTTCTCGCCACACACGATCCGCGCCTCGTCTCCCGCTGCGACCGGGTGATCGCGCTGCACGCTGGTGCCGTCCGTTCTGACGGTCCTGCGGCAGCCTTCCTTGCCGACCCACCGCTGCGCCCGCAGGCCCCGTGGCGTCTCGCTAGCGGGTCCGGCCGTGTTCCGGACCTCGCGCCCGTAGCCGGTCGGTGAGCCTGCTTCCCGCGCCGCTAGAGCCGATCCGGCCGGCGCTCCTCACGCGGACTTCGCCAGCCTCCCGCCTCGCTGTCGCCATCTGCTGGCTCTTCGCCGCCCTGGTGGCCTCATCTCCTTTGGTGCCCGCGCTGCTGGTCGCGGTCGGCTCCATCGCGATCGCCCTGGGGTCGGGCCTGCCGCTGAGCCGCATCCCGGGCCGGCTGGCCCCGCTGATCGTGGCTGCCCTCGGCCTGGGCGTCCTGGCGCTCATCGCGCACCCATCGGGGGCGGACCGCGGGGTCGCGGCAATCGCGATCATCGGCCCGGTCCGGCTCACCGAACCGGCACTCGGGGCGGCCCTTGCCCTCGTGCTCCGGCTGGGGCTGGTGGCAGTGACGACGTTGCTCGTATTCGCGGTCTCGGATGCGACGCAGCTCGCCGATGCGTTGGCCCAGCAGCTGCGAATGCCCGACCGGGTCACGTACGGCACGCTGGCTGCTCTGCGGCTCGCCCCCCTTCTCGCTGCCGACTGGGCGGCCACCGGCGCGGCGCGACGCCTGCGGGGGCTGGACGGTACAACGCCCTGGAGTCTCCTGGCCGGCGTCCCGGGCAGGCTTCTGGTCCTGCTCGTCTCGGCGATCAGGCGGGCGGAGCGCGTTGCGCTGGCCATGGACGCGCGCGGTTTCGATACGGGGGGACCGCGGACACGCTATCGGCCGGCTCGTTTCGCGGCGCTCGATCTGCTCCTCCTGGTGGCTGGCCTGGCTGCTGCGGCGGCTGCCCTGCTGGCCGGTGCTGCGCTCGGCGCATGACCACACCGGCCGCCGGCGACAACGCACCCGAGATTGCGCTCCCCGATGAGGCGGGGGGCATTCACCGGCTCGCCGACCAGCGTGGCAAGTGGGTGGTGGTCTATTTCTACCCCACGGACGACACCCCAGGCTGCACCACCGAGGCGTGCGAGTTCAGGGACGCGAATAGCGAGCTCACCGATGAGGGCGGCGTCGTCTGGGGGGTCAGCCCCCAGGGAGCTCGAAGCAAGGCAGCCTTCCGGACCAAGTTCGGGCTGAACTTTCCGCTTCTGGCCGACGAGGACCATGCCGTCGCGGAGGCCTACGGTGTGTGGGTGGAGAAGTCGTCAGCCGGCCGAACGTCGTTCGGCGTCGCCCGCCGGACCTTCCTGATCGACCCGGAGGGGCGGATCGTTCGCGTCTGGCCCAAGGTCCGCCCGGAGGGCCATGCGGCCGAGGTGCTGGCCGCGCTGCGCGAGAGCAGGGCCGCCGCGGCCTGAGCGACAGCCAGCAGCTCGCGGCGGGGCACGGCCGGGCCCGGAAAGAGAATGAGGCATCGCCCGTGGGGGGAGACGAGAGATGCCTCGAAAAAAGGATACATGGCGGCAGCGACTCGGGCGACCTCCGCGGACCGGCGCGACTGATCCCGAACAGGCGCTAGCATCGCGGCGATGAACGAGCCGGCTGCGGTGCCCCATCTGCACACCGAACGACCCGAGCGCGTCATGGTGATCGTGGCCCACCCCGACGACGCCGACTTCGGTCCGGCGGCCACGATCGCGCGCTGGACGTCCGAGGGCAGCGTGGCGCAGCTGGTCTGCTGTACCAGCGGCGATGCAGGCGGTGAAGACGCCGACCTCGACCCGCTCCAGCTGGCTCGGTTGCGGGAGACGGAACAACGATCGGCCGCCGCCCACCTGGGCTACGAGCGTGTCGTCTTCCTCCATCGGCCCGACGGGGCCCTTGCCAACGATCTCGCTCTCCGCGAGCAGCTGGTCCGCCTGATCAGGGAGTTCCGCCCGGATGCCGTGCTGACGATGGACCCCACGGTCGTGTTCGTCCGAAACTCGTACGTGAACCACACCGACCATCGGGCGGCGGCGATGGCGGCCGTGGATGCTGTCTACCCGGCCGCCCGGAACCCGATGGCTTTCGCGCACCTGTCGAAAGAGGGCCTGGCAGCGCACCCGGTTGGGCGCCTCTACCTCTTCTTCTCCGACCAGCCCACCGTCTACGTGGACGTGAGCGGCACCATGGACCGGAAGCTGGCTGCCCTTCGCGAGCATGCCAGCCAGCTCCAGGACCCGCGCGAGACGGAGGCGCGCCTCCGGGAGTGGGCAGCGGAGGCCGGTTCGGCCGTCGGAGTCGAGGCGGCTGACGCCTTCCGCCTCATTACGATCGACTAGCCGGGCGATCGACTAGCCGGGCGCCACGGCCGGTCCCAACAGCGCGGGACGGACCCGACCCCAGTTGTCCCACAGCTCGTCGAGCGGTTTGGCGCGCCCGCCCAGCATCTCCATCACCTCCTCGAGCCCCAGGGACGGCGCCCGTCCGACGACGAACTCGTCGGCGCGTACCCGGACCCGTTGGTACAGCGCCGCCATCTCAGCTTGGGAGGGCCAGCGCCGAATTCGCAGCGGATCGAGGCCGGCGTAGCCGACCGCGAGGGACAGGTCGCGGGGGCCGGGGATCCTGCTGGCGGCAAAGCCGCCGAGGCCGTCGAAGTGAAAGCCCAGGCCCGCCAGCGCCTTCGAGACCGCCCGTTGTTCGTCGGCCGCAAAGGCTCCCCAGAACGGGTGGTCGTCTGGGAAATTCAAGGAGCCATCGTCGATTGCGGCGCTGAAGATCCCGTCGACGAGGTCGCTCAGGAGCAGTTGCACGCGCCGCCGCTCCTCCGTGTCGCCGGCCGCGAGATGCTCCACGACGTTCTCGAGAGCGTGACGGTCTCGGCGCAGAAGGCGGAAGAGTGCGGCCTCGCGGGTGTCGAGGAGGCTGCCAGCCGGACCATGCATCGGCTGGGGCTCGAACTCCTCCTCGCACGCCGCAAGCAGAATCCGGGCCTGGGCACACGCATCCGCGGCGGAGTCCGCGCTGATACGCGCGGCGTCGGCAGCGCGCTCGGCAGCCTGCAACCGCTCATGGAGGTTGGGGGCCGTCTCGCGCTCGCGCTGCAGCGTGTCGCGCGCTGCCAGAGCCGCGCGGTTCAGCCGATCGATCTCTCGTAGCCAGGTGCCAGCGGCGTGCCCGACCTCGTCGCGGCTTCGGGCCTTTGCGCTGGCCAGGCGGAAGGCCCGGCGCGCGGCCTCCTTCGCCTCGGACAGCGCCTGCTGGTCCATCCCCCGCGCCGCCACCTCGCTGCGCAGGCCGGACTCCTCGTAGGTCCGACGGGCCTCGCGCAGCTCAGTGAGAGCTGACTCAGCCTTGGCCCGGAGCGCCGGCACCTGGGAGCAGCGTTCCGCGGCAAGTCGACGTTCGGCGCCGCAGGGCGGCTCGCCCGCCGCTTGCGAAACGCTCAGTGGATCCTCTGCAGCGGCTCGGTCGAAGGGGTCGTCATCGGGTGCGACGAGCGTAGGTGGGGTCGCAGACGGCCGTCAACTCGGGGCCCGCATGGTAGATTCTCGGTGGCCCGTTGCCGAGCACAAACTCCGTTTTCGGAAAGGGATCGTGCCTCCCGTGGCCATCGACCCCAACCAGGAATTTCTCGTTCAGCCTGTCGACGCCTCGTGGCTGCAGTGCAACATCGAATGCCAGGAGGCCTGCCCGGTCGGCACGAACTGCCGCGGCTACCTGAATCTGGCCGCCGAGGGGCGCTTCGAGGAGGGCTACATCCTCTCCCGCGAGCCGAACCCGGTCGCTGCGATGTGTGCCTACGTCTGCTCCGCACCGTGCGAACGGGCCTGCCGCCGCGGCGACATCGACCGGCCGCTCGCCATCCGGGCGATGAAACGGTTCCTCGTCGAGTGGCATGCCGCGGCAGGCATTCCCGACGAGATGCCCGTCATCACGCCGCGTGACACCACCGTCGCGATCGTGGGCGCCGGTCCGGCCGGAATGGCCGTCGCCCGCGAGCTGGCCGTCGCGGGACACCAGGTGACCGTCTTCGACGAGCTGCCCTACGCCGGCGGCACGATGCTCATCGGCGTGCCGGCCTTCCGGCTGCCCCGGGAAGCGATCGAGATGGACCTGCGGCTCGTCGAGCGCCTGGGCGTGCGCTTCGTCTATAACACGCGCATCGGCCGGGAGATCACCTTCGAGCAGCTCCAGCAGCAGTTCGATGCCATCGCCATCTGCGCCGGCGCCATGAACGCGGTCGGCCTGGACGTGCCCGGTGGAGATCTGGAGGGGATCCAGTACGGCGTCGACTTCATGAAGATCGCCAATCTCGGCCAGCCGCTCACGGTCGGAAACGACGTGGTGATCATCGGCGGCGGGTATACGGCCATGGACTGCTCCCGCACGAGCCTTCGCCACGGCGCCGAGAACGTCTCGATCGTCTACCGGCGAACACGGTCGGAGCTGGTCGTTGACGAGGAGGAGCTGGGCGAGACGGAGCGCGAAGGTGTGCGCATGGAGTTCCTGGCCAGCCCGGTGGAGGTGCTCGGCGAGGACGGCCACGTGACCGGCGTGAAGTTCATCAGGAACAAGCTCGGCGAGCCCGACGCCTCGGGCCGCCGTTCACCCATCCCCATCGAGGGCACGGAGTTCGTGATCAAGGCCGGCGTGGTGATCCCCGCCGTCAGCCAGGCCGCCGACAACAGCTTCCTGCCGGTCGAGTCGAGCTTCGAGATCAATCGGGGCCGCGTCAAGGTCGACCCCGGGACCTACGCCACGAACGTCAAGGGCGTCTTTGCCTGCGGCGACTTCGTGACCGGCCCGACGACACTGATCGAGGCAGCCGGCCACGGCAAGAAGTGCGCCTACGCGGTCGACCGCTATCTTTCGGGGCGCTCGGAGGTCGAAGTCACGGCCAACGTGCGGATCATCAGCTCATGGCGGCACGAGATGCCGGAGCTCTACGACGTGCTGCCCCGCCAGCACGTGCCCATGGCCCCGCTCGCGGCTCGCATGCCCTCGACAGATCCCGAGGTCAATTTCACGACCCCGGTGGAGCATGGCTACGACGCGACTGGCGCGGTTGCGGAGAGCACCCGCTGCCTGATGTGCAACTACAACATCTGGTTCGACCCCTTCCGCTGCGTGCTCTGCGGCGCGTGCGCGGACGTCTGCCCCGAGGGCGTCATCCACATGATCGACGTCAGCCAGATGAAGGCGGAGGGCCCGCTGCCGGAGCTGGTCGACGCCTACGGCTGGAGCCAGGGCGCCGCCATGGTCCTCGACGAGGACCGCTGCATCCGCTGCGCCCTGTGTGTCAAGCGCTGCCCCTACGATGCGATCACGATGGAGCGCTTCGAGTTGCAGGAGGTGAGCAGCGACGGCCGCCTCTACAAGGAGAGCTACCGTGACGTGCAGCTCGGTCTTGCCGGCCTGGGCGACGATCGCGTTCGCGGCGGCGGCCCGGTGCCCATGAACGGCCTGCGCCGATGAGCTTCCTCGAGCGCGTCGACACCGCGATCCGCCGCAGCGCCGCCTTCCGCTCGCTCTTCCGCACCCCGTATCCCGCGGACGAGCGGAGCAGGGCGATGGCGGTGATGAACAACGTCTTCCTGCACATCCACCCGGTTCGGGTGCGGCAGCACGCGGTGAAGTTCGCCTACACGTTCTGCCTGGGCGGGATCAGCTTCTTCCTCTTCCTCGTGCTAACCGTGACCGGCGTCTACCTGATGTTCTTCTACGTGCCGTCCGCGACGCAGGCGTACTCGGACATCCTGGCCATCCAGTCCGAGGTGGTCTTCGGGCTGCTCACCCGAAACATTCACCGCTGGGCGGCGCACCTGATGGTCTTCTTCGTCTTCCTGCACATGATGCGGGTGTTCTACCACGGAGCCTACAAGCCGCCCCGCGAGTTCAACTGGGTGGTCGGGGTGGTTCTGCTCTTCCTGACGATCATGCTGTCCTTCACCGGCTACCTGCTGCCCTGGGATCAGATCGCCTACTGGGCCATCACCATCGGCGGGAACATGGCCAACTACGTGCCGGTCTTCAACCGCGTGGGACAGCTGCTGGTCTTCGGGGGGATCGAGGTCGGCCAGAACACGCTGCTCCGCTTCTACGTTCTCCACGTCATCCTGCTGCCGCTGGTGGCAGCGGTCTTCCTTGCCGTCCACTTCTGGCGGATCCGCAAGGACGGCGGCATCTCGGGTCCGCTGTGAGCGACGAGCGGCGCCTGCCCCAGACCACCGCACCCGCCGAGACCCGGCCGGAGCGGACGACCGTGCCCGCCGCGCCTCCCGAGCGGCGCACGACCGAGATCGACAAGCAGCGCGTGCCGATGGCGGCCAAGCCTTACCGCCTGCTGGCGCTCGTCAAGCAGGACGCCGTGGTCCGCGTCCAGAAGGAGCCCGACGACACTGTCCTGACCTGGCCGCACCTGCTCTCGATCGAGTTCTTCGCGGCCGGCATGATCAGCGTCTTCCTGCTGCTCATGGGCATCTTCGTGAACGCGCCGCTCGAAGAGCTCGCCAACGGCAACGTGACCCCGGCCGTGGCGAAGGCGCCCTGGTATTTCGTGGGACTCCAGGAGCTCCTGGCGTACTTTCATCCCACGGTCGCCGGCGTCCTCGCGCCGACCCTGGTCCTGGTCGGAGCCGCACTCGTCCCGTACATCGATCGCGGGCCGCGCGGCGACGGTGGCTCAAGCCGCCCCAGTGACCGCAAGGCCGGGGTGCTTCTCTTCAGCCTCTTCGCCATCACCGGGCTGGTGCTGACGTTCCTCGGCGCGTTCTTCCGCGGACCGGGGTACGCCTTCGCGCTGCCCTGGGTGAGCGGGCTTCACTTCGCGCTGTAGGAGGAACGAGACACTCCATGGGCAACTGGAAGCTGACACGGGCGGAGGAGCCACAGGCGCTCACTCGGGAGGCGCTCGCCTCGCTCAGGCGCGGCCGGACCGGCGGCATGACGCGCCGCCAGTTGCTGCGTCGCTCGCTGGGCGCCGGTGTCGGGCTGTGGCTGCTCGAGGTCAGTGCGGGGACGCTGGGGTTCCTGTGGCCGAACCTGGCCGGTGGTTTCGGAGGCGAGGTGGAGCTCGGCGACATCGACGAGGTCAATGCCTCCCCCGAGCTCGACGGAACGACGCTGCAGGACGGTGCGCCTGCCTTTTTCCAGAACGCGCGGGCCTTCATCCAGCTGATCGATCCGGCCCGTGGGTTCGTGGATGGGACCAGCCTCGACGGTGAGGGCAGCAGCATCAACGTCCGGGCCATGTACCAGCGCTGCCCCCACCTCGGCTGCAAGCCGAACTTCTGTGACCGCAACTACTGGTTCGAGTGCCCCTGCCATGGCTCGCGCTACGACCGCATCGGCACCAAGGTGGCCGAGCTGGGACCGGCGCCGCGCAGCCTCGACCGCTTTTCAGCACGTGTGGAAGGGGGACGCCTGATCCTCGACACGGGCAAGATCACCCTGGGTCCGCTGCCGGTCGCGATCGGCCAGCCGGGTCTCGTCCCCGCCAGCTCGCCCAGCTCCTGCCTGTGAGCTTCGATCGGACCGGGCGCGAGCTCGAGCCTCGGCGTCCGGACGACGAGCTTGGCCCGCGCACGCCCGAGGGCCAGCTCACACCCCGCGAGGGACCCGATGGCACCGTGGAGCGCTTCTACGCGGGTGAGGGCGCCCACACCGTCGGCCTGACGGAGGAGCGGACCGCGCAGATCGTGCGGCAGAGCGGCAGCGCCCGCATGGTGGCGTTCCTGGTCACCCTCGTGATCGTGCTGTTCATCCCGCTCTACTGGTTCTATGACCTCGGGGTGCCCGCGCTCGCGGGCACGAGCCGGCTGGAGAAGGAGAAGCAGGCGCAGCTGGTAACCGACGTCGCTCGCGGCGAGGAGCTGTACCTGGCCAACTGCGCCCAGTGCCACGGTGCACAGGGCCAGGGCGGGGTTGGCCCGGCATTGAACGACCAGGCCAAGCTGGCGAACGCGGTGACGCCGGCCGGACTGCCGGGGACCGGACACCTGAATCCCGACTACATCGAGGAAGTGCTGACGGTGGGCGGCCGGATCGTCTGCGGGGACCCGAACAGCATCATGCCCGTC
>JACDFU010000203.1 GCA_013815585.1 Chloroflexota bacterium | reverse complement strand
GGGCGTAGGGATCGGCGTGGGCGCAGGCGTCGGCGTGGGCGTGGGGGTCGGTGTGGGCGTAGGGATCGGCGTGGGCGCAGGCGTCGGCGTGGGCGTGGGGGTCGGTGTGGGCGTGGGGGTCGGCGTGGGCGTAGGGGTCGGCGTGGGCGTAGGGGTAGGGGTCGGCGTGGGCGTAGGCGTGAAGGTCGGAGTGGGCACCGGCGTGGGCTCCGGCGTCGGGGTGCTGCACTCGATGTCGACCGTCAGCGGGACGGCGGCGCCCGGCCCCGGCAGGACCGCGAACGCAGCCAGCGATACGGCCAGCGCCGCGCCCGAGGCCAGCCTGGTCAGGACAGTGCCGCTGCGGGAAGCCCGCCCAGTGTGGTTGTGTGTCGCGCCCATGTGCTCGATATCGGACGAACCGGATGGCCTTCCGGTTACGAGGGCGGCCACCTTAGGGGACCCCGGTACCGCTGTCGATAGGTGCTTTGGTTCAGGTCAGGTCCAGATTCGGGGCGGGCGCGCGCTCCTAGCTGGGCCGATGATCGGCGCTAGTCGGCCGGCTCGATCGTGAAGGTTCCGTGCATTGACGCGTAGTGGCCGGGGACCGTGCAGGCGAACTCGAGCGTGGCCGATTCGTCGTCGAAGGTGTACTCGAACGCCTCGGTGCCTTCCTCGAATTCGGGAATCCCTTCAAGGCTGCCGGTCTCATTAGCCTCCAGGTCCTCGGCGGAGCCGATGTAGAAGTTGTGGACGAAGCCGGCTTCGTTCTCGACCCGGAAGGTGTATGTCTCGCCGGCCGTGACGGTCAGCTCGTCGACCTTCTCGCCGTCCTGCTCAATCGTCAGCTGGGCTGTCTCAGTGAGATCGAAGCGGTTTTCGTCGTCGCCGCTAGCTGACGCCGAACCAGAAGGTTCGGCCGAGCCACTGGCACCCGCCGAGCCACTGGCACCCGCCGAGCCCGAAGCATCAGCCGAGCCCGAAGCATCAGCCGAGCCAGTGGCACCTGCGGATTCGCCACTGTCCGGTGAACCGCTCGCCTCACCAGAAGCGCCAGGTTCGGCGGAACCGCTGGCCTCCCCGGACTCCGGCGGCGGCGGCGTGCTCTGGACCGGGGCGTAGGTCCAGCCAGATTGCGTGTCCGCGGCTGCACATGCCGCGGCAACGAGGGCGATTGCTGCAACAACGGCGAGGAGGCGGAGGGTTCGGATCGAGGCACCATTCATGGGGTCATTGTCGCCGAAGCATCGCGCCGGCACGTCTTCGCTGGGCTCCGAAGGTCTCAGCCACGATGCACTCCACGCTCCACCCCCGGCACCATGCCCAGTCGGATCGCCACGCTCGCTGCCTCGACTCTGCCCGAGACGCCCAGCTTGAAGAGAATCTTTCGGACGTGGACGCCCACTGTTCGCTCGCTGATGAAGAGCCGCTCCGCGATCTCGCGATTGGTGCGACCTTCCGAGAGGACCGCCAGGACCTCGCTCTCACGGGGGCTGAGACCGAACGGGTCACGGGTTGGCGTCACGCCAGCGGGCGCCAGGCGCTCGCTCAGCGCGCGCGTGATCGCAACCGACGAGCGGCGCCGGCCGCCGTCACCGTCGTCGGGGACCATGACCGGTACCGGCGCACGGGAAGTCGAGCCGTTGGTGGGCATGGCTACGACCGTGAGCGCGAGCGGGTCGAGGGCGTGCTCGGCGTCGGACAGGGGAGCCAGGGGCTCGGGCACCGGCCCGGGGAGCGGGATGCGGGCACGGCGGGCCAGGGAAGCCAGCTCCCGCTGGAGTGGGCGGGCAGAGAGCTGTTCGGCCAGGCGCCATGATTCGAGGAGCGCATCGCGCGCGTGGATGCGGTCGTCGCGGGCCTGAAGTGCCGCCGCGGCCTCCCACCAGCGCGCCTTGGCCGCCTGGTAGGGCAGCGGGACTTGCGCCCAGCCATCGGCAAGCTTGCCCCAGACGCGTGCGTCGGGTCGGCCTCGCAGTCTCGCGAGATGCGCTCTCGCCATCCCGATGTGCAGCTCGGCTTCGCGCCGAGCGCCGAGTGACTGGGGCATCTCGCTTCCACGGACGCGCAGGCCCGCCTCATCCAGCACCTTCTGGCCGAGCTCCCCTGTCAAGGCGACCGCTGCCCAGTCGCGCCGGCCACGTGCCGACTCCGCGACCGCTGCACACACCTCGAGTGTGGTGGAGGCAGCAACGGCCGCCTGCGCCCAGTCATCGGTCTGGAGCACGCGCTCCCAGCCGCGCTGGGCCACGCGTTGCGCGTCCGCGAGGTCGTCCCGCCAGAGGGCGAAGCTGGCCGCCGTTCGCTGGACGATGGCCGTCCACTGTCCCTCGGGCACCGACTCGAGCTGAAGCAGGATCTGGCCAACGATCCGGCTGGCCTCCTCGTCGGCACGCGATTCCACGAGCACCAGGCCCAGGAACAGAATCGGGTTCCAGGCCAGCCGGGATGGGCTCCACTCCAGGGCCGCGCGGCACTCACGCTCGGACTCTTCCCAGCGGCCCAGGTTGAAGAGGCAATCGGCCGCGTTCCCACGCAGGAACGCACCGTAGACCGCCTCCTGCCCCCAGCGACGAGCTTCCAAAACGCCCTCCTGCACGATCGCGATCGCGTCCTCGCGCCGCGAATCGAGGTCAAGCAGCGTCGTCCGGTTCGCATAGGTCCGCATGAGGTCGTCCAGGCGCCCCGCCTTCCGCGCCACCGCAGCCGCCTCCTCCAGC
>JACDFU010000125.1 GCA_013815585.1 Chloroflexota bacterium | reverse complement strand
GCCCACCAGCCGTCGACGCCCTGCTCCTCCCGGAGCCAGCGCGCGATCTCGGGATGGCGCCGCTCGGTGGCATTCCAGCCATCGAGTAGCGCGAACCACTCGTCCCAACCCCGGCCCGTGCCGTCTCGCATGGCGGCCTCGGAGGTGAGCAGCTCGACGGACGCCGTGGGCTCGGGTCGGGCTGGGGCGTTCCGGGCGTCAGCCTTGCGCACCAGCTGCGTGCGAGCCGCCGTGTAGGACTCGCCGGTCTTCGCCATGCGGGCGCGGACGCCCCGCTTGAAGGTCTTCTGAGTAGGCATCGTCTCTCGCTCCTTCCAGACGACCGCCGAGACTCACGCTCCCGAACCGATCGCCCGTGAAGGACAGACGATGCGCCCCGGAAGAGCAAGTCCTCCTTTGCCCCGGCGGGCCGGCGGCGTGAGCGCCGGATCGGGGTTGGGCGGGGGTCCGCCTTCGACGGACAGAATAGACCGTGGAGACCGCCGGGGGAAGGGTTGGCCTATCCGGTCGCGGACGGATCGACGATGCGGCCGAGGAAGAGGATCGCGCCGGTCTCAACGTCACGGATCGCGAACAGAAAGGGCTGATCGGCGGCGATGTCGCACACCTCGGCTGGGCCGCCGCCCGACGTGTCCATGCCGACCACGGTCGCGGCGGCTGCTTCGGTGCCCTTCTCGTCCACGTCGATGTTGGCCTGGTGGATGACGAACCCGATGTGGAGCCGCTCATCGCCGGTGATGCCTGAGAAATCGGCTTCATCGGGACTGAAGGGCACTTCCATCCCCAGGGCCTGGAGGACCGGCGTTAGCTCGGCGCGCGCCTCCGTGCTGAAGCGAGGCAGCGCAAGCTCGGCCCGAGCCTCCGTTTCAGCCAGCGAGTCGACCACCCGATTCAGGAGGTCAGCATCGAGCTCGGCCTCGAAGGCAGCGAGGTCATCGGGCACGACGACGAGCATCGCCAGCGCGTTGCCCACGTACGGAAGCTCGGCAGCCTGCCAGCCCTCACCGCGGGAGCACCGCACTGTGCCGCTCGTGTGCATCATCGGAACCTCGACCTCCGAACCGTCGCCGAGCCTGAACGGCTCCTGCGTGGTGAGTTCCTCCTGGAAGGGCATCTGCCAGGGGGCCTTGAGGTAGATCGCGTTCGCCAGCGCGAGGCGCGTCTGGTTCGTGACGTCACCCGGCACGAGGATCTCCGGGATGCGCTCCTCCGTCGCGTCGCTGATCCAGGCGTTGATCAAGCGGCGGGCTGCCTCCGGATCGCGCTTGTAGTCCACGAGGTGAACGCCGGCTCCGTAACGCGAAGCAAGGACCTCGAGGAAGGCCCGTTCGAACTCCAGATCGTCCTGCGCGAAGTACGAGTTCGCGACGCGCAGGGTCAGCTCGTGCTCTGCTCCTCCGTCGTCCTCGAAGGTGCCGCTTCGATCGGCGAGGGCGTGGTCGAGCGCGTTGAGCCAGTTCGCGTGGTCCTCGGACGCGACAGCGTAGAGGACGTCATCCATCTCGTCCGCGGTTTGTCCCTTCGCCCCGGCACGTGCCATCCCGAGCGCGACTGCCACGCTCGCTGGTGAGAAGACGAGGTTCTCCCCCTCCACGGCCAGCTCGCGATGCAGATCCAGCGCGAACCGGTTGATCGCCTCGGCGGCCAGCTTCGCGTCCCCGGGCTCGGCCGGCAGGCGAGCAACGTCCGCCTTCGCAAGCGCGAGCTCTCCGGACGGTGACGCGCTTGACGTGGGAGAGTCGGTGGCATTGGGACTGGGCTGCGCTGGCGAGGAAGACGGCGTAGCTGATCGTGCAGTGGCTCTGGTTGGCGTGGCAGCGACGGCTGTCGGTGCCACATCCGTGGCGATCGAGCTGGGCTGCTGAGTCGACTGAGCAGCCGGCCCAAGCCCGCAGCCAGTCAAAAGCGATACGACCAGTGCGGTAGCGAGCAAACGGCTCATATCGGTCCCCTTGATCCCGCGTTCACCGCCACACCCGGACGGTCACAGGCTCAGACGTGCCCATGGGCGGTTTGTTGCAGCTGCACGTTGGGGCAGTGCTGAGCAGCGCGGCCCGAGCTCGCGTCTCGCGGGTGGCCCGAGGTCTCGCATTCGCTGCCATGCTCTTTGCGAGGGTCGCAGCTCAAGGATGTGAGGTCACAAACCACAGCCGGCCCAAGGGAGCCGCAAGGAAGGTCGAGCCGACGCTCGACCACGGTCTAGAGCGCGGTCCCCGGCGAGCCGCCGATGACCAGGACGTTTGCCGCGGGCGACGCCACGTCGCTGAGGAAGGCTCCTGTGGCGAGATCGAGCGTCCGGAGACGCGAGGGCCCGTCGACTCTGTTCTGCTGCAGGACGTAGGCGTAACGGCTGTCAAAGGAGATCCCGACCAGGGAGATCACCTCACTCGGTTCGAGATGCTTGATGTCCTCCAGATTGGCTGTGTCAGCCAGGTACAGACCGCTCCCCGCAGTCTCCCCGCCGCTCCCTTCCGGGGTGCGCAACGAGTATCCGGCCATCAGCAGCCAATGCCCGTCAGGGGACAGCGCGAGCTCGCTCACCGGTAAGTCAGCGCGGTCGAGCCCGCGGCCATCGATCCCGATGACCCGCAGCCCCAGCGGCGTTTCGGTATAGGTAAGCGGATCCGCTGCGTCGTCGACCTGACGGTCCATCCCCGTGAGGAACAGCCGCTGCCCGTCAGGGCTCAGGGCGGCCGAGCGGTCGGTGCCCGAGAGCAGCTTTGCTCGAGCGGTGGGCACAAGCCAGGACAGGAGCCGCTCGGGCAACGAGCCCGGAACGATGTCCTGCTGGCTCACCGTGGCCGCGTTCAGGTCCACCGTGGTCAGGGCTGCCGCCTCCGCATCGACGACGTAGAGCAGGCCTGCTGGCAGATCCCAGGCCGTTGCCGGCTCGTCGCTCTCGAACCGGCTGGGGCCTTCCTCCGGTAGGCGCTCAGTGCCCATCGTCACGCCGCTCAAGGGGAGATCCGCTGCAATGACGCCGCTCTCCGACTCAGCGATGACGACTCGGGCGGTGCTCGTACTGAAGCCGTTGAAATCGGTGGCGACGCCGTAGACCGCCAGCCGGCCGTCATCCAGGGCTCGCATCTCTCGCGGCTGGAAGCGCTCGGGCAGCTCCGCGACCTCGCTTGCTGGTCCTCCCCCGACCGCCAGCGCACGAACGTTCCATCCTCGCGGGAAGCCACCGGTGGGATTTGCGCCGCGACCTTCCACCCAGTAGACCGTGGACCCGTCCACGGCAAAGGTGAGGAGCCGTGCATCGTCCGCCACCGGTTCCCGGGCACGCGTCTCTCGCCAGGAGGCCAGGTCGTAGATCCGAACGAAGCCGGCGTTGCCCCTAACGAACGGCAGGACAGCCAATGTCCGGCCGTCGGCGCTGACGCCGTGGAGATAGAACTCGCCCAGCTCGATAGGCTCGAAGTCGCCTGCCGTCAGCGTGGCGGAATCGGCCGGTACGAGGGTGATCCCCGAGTCGGTGAACGTCTGGAGCAGAAGCGGCACGGGGGGGACCGGGGGCGTTGGCCTCTGCACGCCTGACGGCGCCAGCAGCGCGCGGGCGGACAGGCCCAGTCCCGCGACCGCGATGAGGGCGATGGCGGCGGCAAGCGGCATGAAGCGATTGAGGAGGGTCAGCCGGCCGGGCGCCGTGATCGCGCCGGCGAGGGATCGCTGAAGGAAATCCGCCGGAGCCCTGACCGCTCCGCGGTGGCGCATGTACCGTGCGATGGCCTCGTCGCCGGGGTTCACCAGATGGCTCATGCCGTCGGCTCCTCTTGCAGCACGGCCCGCATGCGGGAAAGCGCGACATGCAGGCGCGACTTGGCCGTGCCCTCAGGCACCTTCAGGATGGCGGCGACCTCCGGCATCGGCAGATCGAGCGTGTAGTGCAAAGCCAGTACGGCGCGATGATCGAGCGCCAGGTGATCGAAGGCTCGATCCAGGCGATCCCGCTCCGCCACGTCGCTCGCGAAATCGCCCGGTTCATGCGGGAGATTTCCCTCCGCTGCCGCCGGAAGGACTGAATCGAGGGAGATCGCGCGGACGGACCGGCGTCTCGAACGCAGCAGATTGCGGCACCGGTTCACGACGATCGTCCGGATCCATCGACCGAACAGCTCCTCGTTGCGCAGCTGACCGAAGCTCCGCCAAGCTTCAGTGAGCGCCTCCTGTGTGACATCGTCGGCATCTTCGATCCCCGCGATTGCTGCGGCGAGCCGGTAGAGCTCGTCGACGTGCGGCTCCGCGAGCGCCTCGAAGCGGCGTGCCAGCTCCTGCTGCCGCTGCTCAACGGCCGTCAGCATCGATCCTCCGCTGCGCTCTACCAATAAGACACCGGAAGCAGCGAATCCGTTCATTTCGACCGACCATGTCGTGAGTGATGCTTTCCGAGACGCCAAGCGGGATCCGGGTGACCAGACACGCCAACCGTCGGATGGGACGCTCGACGGTATCCTGTGAAACGTGAGCGAGGGCCGCATTCGACGCATCTCCGCCGCCCTCGTCCTGGCCCTGGTCCTGGGGACGGGCGCGGGGGTGCCGAGCAGCGGCGTCCAGGCGGCCGCCTCGTACGAGCTGGACCTGTATCGCCCGGGCGACTTCGTCTCGCAGACCAACCTGGTCCAGTGCGTCGGCGCCAGCATGCAGATGATGATCAACATGATGGCCTCGCAGGACGACCGGACCGGAACCACCCAGCGCGAGCTCTGGCTGCTGGCGCGCTCGTTCCGCACGATTCCAAACCCCAACCGCCAGCGGAAGGGTGCTTCGGTGTGGGGCTGGTCGAAGGGGCTGGATAGCCTCGGCTACGGGTCGTACCGCGTCGTCGGCTACGACACGATCGAGGAGGCCACGGCGGCGGCGGCCCGGGCCATCAGCCTCAGCGGCAAGCCGGTTGGCCTCCTCGTCTGGGCAGGCCGGCACGCATGGGTGATGAGCGGCTTCCGCGCCACGGCTGATCCCGTGCAGACGGACAATTACCGCGTCACTCACGCCTACGTCCTTGATCCGCTCTATCCGCTTCACAGCACGACCTGGGGTCGCAGCCCCGAGCCGAACAGCCGGCTCTCGCTCGATGCGCTCGGCAACTACTTCGTGCCGCGCCGCAGGGGCCGGAGCGGACTGATGGCAGGCAAGTATGTCCTGGTCATGCCGGTGGACGCGGCCAAGCCTCGACCGAGCACCCAGGCCCTGCCCATCTGAGCCGAGCCTCCCCATGGAACGCCACGCGTTCAATAGGACCAATCGGCCACGGGCGAGCGTGCTTTCTGCTCTCGTGGCGTTCAGAAAGGGCCGACGCGCGGTGATCTCGCTCGTGGAGCGTGCAGGGAGACCAAGCTCGCCCTTCCACGGGGCAGTAGGTCGGTCGGTTTGAACGCTCAGCGGTCAGGCGAGCCCAGGAGGACGGCCTGTCCTGAGCGCGGCCTCGGCTAGCCCTTCAGGGCGCGCAGATGGAGGAAGAGAGGCGCGCGCCTCCAGCGAGGATGGTCGTCCTGGGCGATCTCGCGCAGCAGCTCGATCTGGAAGCCGGCTTCCTCCAGCGCCCGCGAGTAGTCCTCCAGGGTCCAGTGGCGGCTATGAAAGGTCATCGCCAACCCATCGCGTTCGATCGCATCGCTGTACAGGCGCCGGTCGAAATAGGACTCCCGGATGACGAATGGGCTGTCGTCGGACTCGCCCTCGAAGCTGCCCGCCGAGTTGATCGGGTGGACGACGGCGACGCAGAACCGGCCACCCGCCCGGAGCACTCTGTGCGCTTCCCGCACGGAGCCTGGCATGTCGTCCATGTCATGCAGCGACATGAAGGCCGCGACCAGATCCGCCGCACCCTCGTCGAACGGTAGCGCTGCTCCGTCGGCCAGGCGGAAGTCGAGCGCGGGATGGCCCTGTCGGGCGCTCTCGAGCATGGTCGGGGAGGCGTCCACGCCGATCACCTGGTGGCCGAGCGCTGCCAGGTCGCGCGTCAGCCGCCCCTCGCCGCAGCCAACGTCCAGCGTCAGGCGCCCAGGCTCGGGTAGGGTCTCCAGAAACCGGTCTCGGTGGAAGCGCCAGTAGCTGTCATGGCCCGGCTCGCGCGCCCAGCGCGTCCAGTTCTCCGCCTGGGACTCCCAGGCATCACGGAGCGACACGGCGCCTAGCCGGTTTCCACCATCGGCTTCACCTCGCCGATCCAGCGCTCCAGTGTCTCGGTGTCGTACGGGGCGGCCATCTCGGCGATGAAGGTGTCGAAGCCGATCTCGCGTCGGGAACGCATTTCCTGGGCGACCTGCTCCGGGGTCCCGACCCAGAAGGTGTCGTCGTTGGCCACGTTGGCCATGGGTGTCCGGTTGTGAGCCACCTGCGCCTCCCAGACCCGCCGCGCGTCGGCCTCCGAGTCGCGGATGATCGGCTTGCAGCCGACGGTGCGCTCGATCTCCGATGTGTTCCGGCCGACCTCCTCGCAATGGCGGCGCAGGACTTCGTCCTTGTGGGCGAGCATCTCCGGCGTCCCCATGGCGTTCCACATGTCCGCATACTTCGCCACGGTCCTGAGGGTTTTCCGCTCACCGGATCCGCCGATCATGATCGGCAGCCGCTTCTGCAAGGGGAGCGGCTGATGGCGAAGCGCCTGGAATTCGTAGCGGCCATCGCCGGTGCTGGTCACCTCGCCGCCGTCGAGTACGGTCCGCATCGCACCCACGGCCTCGTCCAGCCAGTCGAGTCGCTGGCCGAATCCGCTGCCGAACTCGATGCCGTGGGCCTTGTGCTCCAGCTCCATCCAGGCCCCGCCGATACCCAGGATGGCTCGTCCGCCGCTGATGTGGTCGAGCGTCGCCGCCAGCTTGGCCACCAGGCCCGGGTTACGGAACGTATTGGCACCGACCAGGAGCCCCAGCCGCGCCCGCTCGGTCACCTTGGCCCAGGCCGCCAGGGTCGTCCAGCCCTCGAAGATCGGCTGGTAGGGGTCGCCGAAGATCGCATAGAGATGATCCCAGGCCCAGAGGTGGTCGTAGCCCAGTTCGTCGACCTTCCGGGCAGTCGCCTCCATCTGCGGCCAGTCACTCGCCTGATTCCAGAGCAGCACTCCCAGACGCACGTCTCCCATCAACGAACCTCCCTCTGAATCAAGCGTCCGGGGCGGTTCCCCACCCCGGACGCGGTGCGCGTTCGGCTGGCTTCAGCGAACTGGGTACGTCAGCCGGCACCGAGCTGCGTGGGCTCGCCCGACTTGAGCTGCGCGAGCCGAGCCTCGACCTCCAGGTCGTCCTCGCCCGTCTCCAGCTGGGCGAACTGGTCTTCCATCGACGAAGCAGCAACCTCTTCCATACCTCGAGCCATCGCCTCTTCGCGCCGGACGCGGTCCTCGAAGCGGTTGAGGTCGCTGGTCGGGTCCATCACGGAGACGTTGCGCACGGCTTCCTGGACCTGGGACTGAGCACGCGCCATCTTGGCCCGCCCGACCAGCTCGTCCCGCTTCTGGACGAGGTCCTCGCGACGAAGACGCAGCTTGTTCAGGCCGTCCTTCAGCTTGTCCGTTAGCTCGGTCTGCTGGGTGATCTGCGTCTGGAAGGTGCGCACCTGGTCCTCGAAGCTGATCTGGCGCCGCAAGGCGATCTTGGCCAGACCATCGAACCGGTCAGCCTCAGAGGTCTGTCCGGCAGAGCGCATCTCGTCGGCACGGGTCGAGGCAGCAAGCGCTTTCTGGCCCCACTCGGAGTGCGCCTCCTTCGCCTCGCGATGGTCGTCCTCGAGGAGGCGCAGGTTGCCCACCGTCTGGGCGACGGCCTCCTCCGCCTCGCTGATGTTGTTCGTGAAGTCCCTGATGAGCTGGTCGAGCATCTTCTCGGGGTCTTCCGCCTGGTCGAGCATCGCGTTCACGTTGGCCCGCACCAGTTGCCCCATACGACCGAGGATCGAAGTCTGCGCCATGGTGATCTCCCTTCACTGGTGTCCGAATGAATGACCGGCCGGGTCTGTCCCGCCGGCGTCGAGTAGTGCGGGACGCCCTACCAGCGCCCACCCGATGAACGGCCGCCGCCAAAGCTTCCGCCGGACGACCGGCCGCCGCCGAAGCCGCCGAAGCCCCCCGACCCTCCGGGG
>JACDFU010000202.1 GCA_013815585.1 Chloroflexota bacterium | reverse complement strand
GTTCTGGTCCGAAGTCACCGGGCTGGAGATCATCGGCAGGACCCCCGGTGGCTGGCACGGCCGCTTCGGCTATCTGGGCCACAAGGACCCGTGGAAGCACGACTTCATCCTCCATGTGGTTGACACGGCCAAGGGTGAGCCGGCGAACCGGGTCCACATCGACCTCACGCCGAACGAGGGGATGGACCGAGCGATCGAGCGGATCATCGCCCTCGGCGGAGCGGTCAAGAAGCCACCCTCGCTCTATCCGAGGCCGGGATCCCACGGCGACGAACCACCGGTCATCGACTGGGCCGTCATGCAGGACCCGTTCGGTAACGAGTTCTGCCTGGTCAGTGAGCTCACCGATGCGGAGATCCAGGGGGTTCTCGAGGCAACGCGGGCTGGCGCCTCCACCGACCACGAATGGCGGGTGGCCGCAGGACGGACGGCATGAGCAAGGTGCCGGTTCGACGGCCTGGGGCATGTGGCCTCAGCGACGAGGTCCGGGCGCTCGTCGGGCCGACGGGCACCCGTGCAGGGTGAAGGGTCGCAAGGATCGATCGTCGAAGGAAGGGTGGTAGGCCCTCACCAGCGACGTGTCATTCATTCTCGCGGCGGATTCAAGCCACGAGCCGACCGACACAGACCGTTGTGACGTAGCGATCGACGAACCTTCCGCCGAGGTCGGTTTCAACGACCGTTCTGATGTCGCTCAGCAGAGCCGCCCTCGTGCCAGCCCTGAGGGCCCTGTGGTTTGAGTACGTACGGAGGAGGCCGACCAGTTCCGATGCCGTGTAAGGCTGCTCCCAGCTGAATCGTCGCTCATCGACAACGTCGAACTGCCCGCTCTCGGCCATCTCGGTCCGGAGCCCGGCCAGCTCGGATTCTTCTGGCGGCATGTACGGCGGCCCGAGCTCTGGCGCGCGGCGCCGATAGGTGTCGCTGACGGCGCGGTAGTAGTCGACGTTGCTCGGTCCGAGGACATGGTCGTTCCGGACGAGGGCGAGGGTTCCATCGGGACGAAGCGCCCTCGCCGCCAGCCGGTATCGCACAGCGGCATCGACCCAATGGAAAGCCGTTGCCGAGACTACGACGTCGAACGACGATGGGGCGACGTTCGCCTTCTCGAACCGAGCGGAAACGACGCGGACTCCTGGGTACGCCTCGAGCTTGCCCGCCAGGAATGCCGCCATGCGGGGCCCGGGTTCCAATGCGGTGATGACCAGGCCGCGACGCGCCAGCGGGATGGTCAGCTGACCAGTTCCCGCACCAACCTCGAGCGCGCGCGACCCGGGCCGGAGCTTGGCCAGCTCCAAAAGGGCATCAACCGCGGCCGCTGGATATCCCGGGCGATGCCGGTCATACAGCCACGGCGCTTGATCGAAGATGAGGCCGCTGACGGGTACGGCATTCGCTGCCACCGTCACGACCGCTCGTAGGCTGCCCGAACCCAGGCGACGACCTCGGCGTCGATCTCGGCCGGGTCGGCGATCCACACTGCATGGCTCGTCATCCCATTGGTCAACCGCAGCCGCTCGGTTGGCGGATCACCGCGGAGGGCAACGCCGAGCTCCGCCCGCTTCGCCGACGACGGCGTGAAGCAGGCGAACTGCTTCGATCGGCGGAAGCTGACCATCGTCTTCTTCGGGGCGATCACGACATCCTGGCCGAGCGCCTCGACGACCACGAGGAGGCGATCGTAGATCGGGCGCAGGGCGGCCTTCGGGCCGCTGAACAGGCCGGCAACGAGCTCGTCCTCGGCCGCCTTGCCGTAGCCGGTGTGCAGGAGCGCCAGCATGTTGGCGTAACCGTGGCTCAGGCCGTGGTCCCGCTTCAGGGCGGCGACGATCTGGCCGTGCTTGTCGAGTCCGAGACCGCGGACGGTCTCCTGCCATGACGCGAGCGAGCGGCCGGTCGTCGCCTCGAGGGTGGCCGGCATCGTGGCGAACTGCCTGAGCGGGTCGGTCATCGGACGTCCTCGTCGCTGGGGTGGGCATATGGACTCAATCGCGCCACAGTATCCCGCTCGTGTCCGAACAGGTGACGACCGCTACCATGCGCCTCGGCCGGCATCCGGCCGCCTTCGTAGCTCCGGCGCTCTTCCTCCTCCACCGCGATCCGGATCTGGTGCTTCAGCCCAGGATCCCCGATCGCCACGAACGTCCAGGGTTGTTGATGGGCGCCCGAGGGCGCAGTCGAGGCCGTCATGATCGCGAGCTCGATCGCCTCCCGCGGGACCGGATCGGACGAGAACATTCGAACGCTGCGCCTCTCGTCCATCTCACCGAAGAAGCTTCGCCCTCGCTCGAGCACGTCGGCCTCCGGACGGCGCCGTGGGCGGTGGGGGATCAGTCGTGGCTCGGGGAATTGCCGGCTCGATGCTGCCATGGGCCTCCTCCTTGACGCCTCGCTCCGATTCACGGCTGGGCTCCCGCGATCGAGCTGTACCTCTCACTGCGTGAGCGGCGTCCAGACGAGCTCTCTGGATTCCGCGACGCGCACGCCGTCACAGCTTCGTCACGGGCGGGCCATAGGGTGTGGCCGTGGTCTCATCGATGGCTGCTCCGGGATATGGTGGCGGTCGGCCGCTGCCGGCCCACGCGATCCTCGAGGATCCACGGGCGGACTTCGATTCTGGCCTGCTCGTTCGCCTCCAGGCCGCCCTCCTCGGGCTCCACGACGGGCAGATTTTGCGGGTCGCGAGCCCGCTCGACTCCGTCGC
>JACDFU010000018.1 GCA_013815585.1 Chloroflexota bacterium | reverse complement strand
CGCCTTCGGCCGACCGACCCACCGGCGCTCCGACGGAAACGCCGCCGCGCCCCCGTCGGCCTGGCCTCGGGGAGCAGCTGGGCCAGACACGCTCCGCAGCCGGCCGCCTGATCGGTGCCCACATCGATCTGCTGAAGGCCGAGCTCGGGGAGATCGCCGGCCGCATTCGGACGCTCGCAATCCTGTTCGGGATGGTCCTGGGCATCGCCGTCGTCGCCGGGATGCTGCTTCTGATCGGGTTGATCCTCTTCCTTGGGGAGTGGCTGTTCGGGTCGCTCGGCTGGGGGGTCGTGCACGGGACGTTGCTCGCGGTCGGCCTGATCAGCGCGATCATCATGGTCATCCTTTCGGCGCCATCTCGAGTGATCGTCACGGCGCTCATTGTGAGTGCCGTGGTCGGCGCCGTCCTATCGGTGGCGTTGGCCCTGAACCTGCCTCGGCGGGCGTTCGAGCTCGGAGCCGAGGGGATCCGAGGCAGCTTCCCCAACCTCGATCCGGGATGGGCGCCCGCGATCCTTGGAATCATCATCGGCGCCGTGCTGCTCGGTGTGATCGGTGCCATCATCGGCGCACGGGCCGGCGGCAGTGGCGCCGCGATCGGCGGCCTGGTTGCGGGAGCGGTCATCGGGGCACTGCTGGGCTGGCTGCTTGGTGGTCTGACCTTCAGCCCCCATGGCGGCGTTGCGCTCGGGATCACGGTCGGCCTGATGCTGTGGCCGATCCTGCAGGCAGTTGGGGCTCGGGGAGCGCAGCAATCGGGTGAGATGGAACCGCGTGCCAGGTTTGACAAGCTCTGGCCGCGCGAAACGTACGAGACGGCCCTCGAGACGAGGACCTGGCTGGAGCAGGAATGGGCGAAGCGACGAGACAGGCTCACGAAGCGGTAGTCCGGGCGCGAACGGCGCTCCGGGGCGAGGTCGACGAGCTGGGCTCGGCGACCCGTTCCGCGTTGGACATCCCGGCCAAGGTCCGCGAGAACCCCGTGCAGACGGTGGGTCTCGCGACCGGCGCCGTCTTCCTCGCCGTGGGCGGCCCCAAGCGCATCCTCCAGGCGGCGGAGACGCGCCTGCGGCGCGGCAAGAAACGCAGGGATCGGCCCAAGGGGATCCTGCCGAAGGAGATCGACAGGACCGTAAAGTCTCTCGGCGACGATGAGGCGGTCGTCCGGGAGAAGCTGGAGCGCGAATTCGCCCACTACATCCGGGAGAAGGCCAAGACCGGCAAGCTGGAACCCAGCGGGCGTCAGAGCATGTGGCGCCTCTTCGACGTGATCGCTGTGCCGCTCGGCGCCCAGGTTTCCCGGCGCTTCGCCGAGCGCCTGCTGGCCGCCGATCCGGACCGACCGCCGGTGGCCACCGAGCCGGCGATCGGCAGAGAGGCGCTCGCGGAGGATGCGGCCGTCATCGCGGCGCAGTCGGAGGATTCCGTCTAGGCCACTGCCGACGACGCTCGCGCTGACCCGGCCGACCCCGAACCGAGGCCAGGGCGGCCCGAAAATGTGCCGCTTACGCATGTGGTGCGTAGTAACCGCTCGTCTGGCCCGAAATGGGGCCATTTACGCAGGTGGTGCGTACTACGTCCATCGCGCGGTCAGGCAGTGACTCACGGCCCCGGCCGATGGCCTCCTTGGCAGCCCGTCCACGCTCAGCGCCGACCCCGCCGGGGGCGTCCGATCGGCGCCGGACCGGTGGGAAGTGGCACCCACGGACTTACTACGTACCCCACGCGTAAGCGGCACAAAGAGCGGTCCAGCAAACGCTTCAACCGGTCGGCGCAACTACTCGTGGGCGGCGGACCCACGATCCGGCAGCGCGGCCGGCACGCCGGCGGAGTGCCGCTCGACACGCCGGCGGGCCGTCACTGTGCGTTTGGCACGAACCGGCCTGGTACCTCGGCCTCGCGGAGATAGCGGAACCAGCGAGATCAGCTGGCGGGCTGGGTGGCTCCCTGCGTGTCGGGCTCGGACGTGGCCAGGACGCTCGTGGCCTCCGGCTAGACTCGTGCATCGGCGGAAGTGGTGGAACGGCAGACACGCAAGCCTTAGGAGCTTGTGCCCGCGAGGGCGTGAGGGTTCGAGTCCCTCCTTCCGCACCAGCAGGACGCTTGGGGAACCTCCCCGCAACGACGGGCGTCCCGCGGGTACAGTCGATCGCCGGGAGAAAACACGATGAGACGACCAGCCTCATCGCGGCACTAGGGGTGGTGCTCGTCGTCAGCGGCTGCGCTCCCGCAGCCACAGCCCCGGAGCGTCGGCCGGCCGAGGAATCGGCGGCACCGGTCGGATCCGAGCCGACGACGCCCCCGGCCCGCACCCCTGCCTCTGCAGCGATGCCGCCCGGCGTCGTGCTCGCCGCCAGCCGAATCGGGCGTGACCTCGAACCCGGCGCCACGGTCCAGGAACTTGCGGCCCTCGCGGAGAGCAACGCCAAGTTCGGCCTGGACCTGTTCCGCCAGTTGGGCAAGGAGAACCCAGGCAACCTCGTCCTGTCCCCCCACAGCGTATCTGTTGTGCTGGCAATGACCTACGCCTGCGCGCGGGGGTGAGACGGCACGCCAGATGGCCGACACGCTGCACCTGCGGCTGCCGGACGAGCGAGTGCAAGCCGGGTTCAATGCCCTCGACCTCACCCTGGGCAGCCGGAACCGCGAAGGCCTCGAACTGCAGATCGCGAACCAGACCTGGGCAGCGCTTGGGCAGTCGTTCGAGGAAGCGTTCCTCGACACGCTCGGCCGCGACTACGGTGCGCCGATGGCCATGGTGGATTTCGCCGGGGAGCCGGAGGCCGCACGGCGGGCGATCAACCAGTGGGGCTCGGATCAAACACGCGGCCGGGTGGAGGAGGTGTTTCCCCCCGGCGCGATCAGCGCGAATACTCGGCTCGCGCTCGTGAACGCGGTCTACCTGCTGGCGAAGTGGAAATACCGGCTCGATCCGGCCGAGGAGGGCAGGTTCACCCTGCTCGATGGGTCCAAGGTGAAGGTCCCGATGATGGGTTACGGCCTCTATCTGCCGTCCACCTACACGGACGACTACCAGGCGGTCGAGTTGCCCTACACGGGCGATCAGCTCTCGATGGTCATCATCGTGCCGACCGATCTCGAGGCGTTCGAAGAGAGTCTCGACGCCGCGCGCCTTCAGGTCGTGCTCGACGGGATCGTCGAGGGCGGCATCCACCTCACCATGCCCAGCTTCACACTCGAGGGTCATCAATCGCTCAAGGAGCCGCTCATCGCGCTCGGGATGCGTGACGCCTTTCGCGACGCTGACTTTTCCGGCATGACCGGCGATCGCAGCCTGTTCATGGACGCGGTCGAGCACGGCACCTTCATCCAGGTGAACGAGGAAGGGACCGAGGCAGCCGCCCTGAGCGGAGTTGCGATGGCTCTCTCGCACGGTCCCACGGTGGACGTCAACCGGCCCTTCCTCTTCCTCATCCGCGATCGGATCACCGGCGCGGTGCTCTTCCTCGGAAGGGTGGTCGACCCCAGAGGCTGACCGAACCCCTCAGGCTGGCCCGTCCCCGACCGCCGCCTATACTGCGTGGCCGATGAAGGTCACCACCACGCCGGCTCCGCGGAGCACGATGCTCATGGAGGTCGAGCTCCCGGCGGATCGCCTGCAGCGCTCGATCGACGAATCAGTCCGGCAGCTCGCGCGCCGGACCAGGGTTCCCGGCTTCCGCCCCGGCAAGATCCCGCGGCCGCTGCTCGAGCGTGCCTTGGGGGTGAGTCGCGAACCCGGTGGGCCGAACCCCATCTACGACGATGCCAAGGAGCACCTCTTCGAGGGCACCGTGGTGCAGGCCATTCAGGAGGCGGACGCCGACGTCCTGTCCATCCCGGCCCCCGAATGGGTCAGCTTCGAGGAGGGCAGCGGAGCTCGGTACCGCCTGACATTGCCGCTCCGGCCGGAGGTCAGGCTCGGCGCCTACACGGACTACCCCTTCGGCATCGAGATCGAAGAGATCGATGAGGCCAAGATCGACTCCGTCATCGAGCAGCTCCGCGACCAGAACGCCACCCTGGTGCCGGTCGAGGACCGGCCAGCGCATAAGACGGACTACGCCGTGATCTCCTTCCGCGGCACTCGCGACGGACACGAGTTCGAGGGCGGCTCCGCCGAGCGCTTCCCGCTCGTGATCGGCGCCGACCGCATGATCCCCGGCTTCGAGGATCAGCTCGTTGGGCTGCGCGAGGGGGAGTCAAAGACCTTCTCGCTCACCTTCCCCGACGATTACCCGGACACTTCGCTGGCCGGCAGTGACGCGCAGTTCCATGTGACCATGCGCGAGATCCGTGCCAAGCAGTTGCCCGATGTGGACGACGATTTCGCCGCATCCCTGGGAACCTACGAGAACCTCGCCGCACTGCGCGAGGAGGTGGGCCGCCGGTTGCGAGCCAACGCCCTCGATCGCGCCCGCCATGCCTTCAGCGACCGGATCATCGAGTTCGCCACAGACAACGCGACCGTCGAGCTGCCGGAGGTCCTCGTGGACCGCGAGGTCGAGGTCATGCACGATGAGCTGCGCGCCCGGCTGGGCGAGCAGGGGATCGGCTACGAGGAGTACCTCAAGGTCCGGTTTGCGCAGAGCGAGCAGAAGCCCGAGACCGAGCGGATCATCATTCCCGGCAGCGAGAACCGCGGTTTCGACCCGCAGCAGGCCGAGGACGCCCTACACGCGGAATACCGGCAGCCAGCCGAGCATCGCGTCAAGGTTCTCCTGGTCATCGGTGCGATCGCCGACGCGGAGGGGATCGAGATCGACGATGCCGCCGTCGACGGGGAGATCGAGCGGGCGCGTACGCGCTACGCGGAGAACCCGAAGCTCATCGCCTACTTCGAGTCGGCGCGCGGACGTGCCTACGTGCGCTCGACGCTCCGCCGAACTCGGACCGTCGAGACGCTCGTCGACCGATGGCTGGAAGCGCACCCCGAGGTTGGGCCGGTGCCCCACCTCGAGGACGATCCAGCTCTGACGCTGAGCGCTGCCCCTGCGAATGACGGCAAGGTGGCCGGCGACGACGCAACGAGCCAAATCCAGGCCAGTCAATCCACTGGAGAGACCGTTACCGCGACAACGCAGAGGGGTAGCTGAACATGCTCGTCCCGATGGTCATCGAGAGCTCCAGCCGGGGGGAGCGCGCCTACGACATCTATAGCCGGCTGCTGAAGGACCGGATCATCTTCCTGGGAGACGCGATCGAGGATCACCTGGCGAACCTCGTGATCGCGCAGCTGCTGTTCCTGGAGGCGGAGGATCCCGACAAGGACATCAGCCTCTACGTCAACTCGCCTGGGGGCGTCATCACCGCAGGTCTGGCCATCTACGACA
Source organism: Chloroflexota bacterium (assembly GCA_013815585.1). Classification (GTDB taxonomy): domain Bacteria; phylum Chloroflexota; class Limnocylindria; order Limnocylindrales; family CSP1-4; genus JACDFU01. The sequence goes on along the minus strand of JACDFU010000018.1, from coordinate 21,843 downwards.
CGATGGAGTACCTGCGCGCGCCGGTGAGCACCATCTGCATCGGCATGGCGGCCAGCATGGCGGCGGTGCTGCTGGCAGCCGGCTCGAAGGGCAAGCGGTATGCGCTTCCGAACAGCCGGATCATGATCCACCAGGGCTCCGGGGGCTTCCGAGGCAACACACCGGACGTTTTCATCCAGGTCAAGGAGATGGAGGAGCTTGTGAACGCCAATCACAGGATCCTCGCCAAGCACACGGGGCAGCCGCTCGATCGTGTCGTCAAGGACACGGAACGGGACTATTTCATGTCTCCTGAGCAGGCCAAGGCCTATGGCATCATCGACGACGTCTACTCGGCCGGTGCCGACTCGCTCATCGCGCTTGCGAAGGACGAGGGTGGCCTCGGCGGCGAGGGAGCCGCCGCAGCGGCTGGCGAAAAGATTGAGCCCGCGCCCGCGGAGGGCTAGAGCCGAAGCAGGAGACGAGACCGCAAGGTGTCGACATCGTCGAGCAAGGGACCCAAGGTCCCGTATCGCTGCAGCTTCTGCGGCAAAAGCCAGGAGCAGGTCCGCAAGCTGATCGCGGGCCAGGGCGTCTATATCTGCGACGAGTGCATCAACCTCTGCCAGGAGATCATCGAGGAGGAGATGCTCGAGACGCCGCGGGTGGCCAAGCCCCAGGCGTCGAAGCTTCCCAACCCCAAGCAGATCAAGTCGGCCCTCGACGCCTACGTCATCAGCCAGGAGCGGGCCAAGAAGGTCCTCTCGGTTGCTGTCTACAACCACTACAAGCGCGTCAACGCCGGCCACCAGGTGGACGAGGTCGAGCTTCAGAAGTCGAACGTCCTGCTGGTCGGACCGACCGGCTCGGGCAAGACGCTCCTGGCCCAGACGCTCGCGCGTGTCCTGGACGTGCCCTTCTGCATCGCAGATGCCACCTCCCTGACCGAGGCGGGCTACGTCGGCGAGGACGTCGAGAACATCCTGCTTCGGCTCATCCAGGCCGCGGACTTCGATGTTGCCCGCGCCCAGCGCGGGATCATCTACATCGACGAGATCGACAAGATCGCGCGCAAGGCAGACAACCCCTCGATCACCCGCGACGTCTCGGGGGAGGGGGTGCAGCAGGCGCTTCTCAAGATTCTCGAGGGGACGGTCGCGAACGTTCCTCCCCAGGGCGGCCGGAAGCATCCGCACCAGGACTTCATCCAGATCGACACTGCCAACGTGCTCTTCATCTGCGGTGGAGCGTTCGAGGGGCTGGAGAAGATCGTCGAGGAGCGGGTCGGGCGCAAGTCGATGGGCTTCGGCTCCCAGGCGCAGATGGACAGGGCGCGACGCGCCAAGGTTCTGGAAGACCTCATGCCGGAGGATCTGTTGAAGTTCGGGCTGATCCCCGAGTTCGTGGGCCGGCTGCCGGTGATCGTCTCGCTCGCGGCGCTGAGCCAGGTCGATCTCGTGCGGGTCCTGACCGAGCCCAAGAACGCGGTCGCCAGGCAGTTCCAGAAGTTCCTTCAGCTGGACAAGGTCGAGCTCGTTTTCACGCCGGGTGCACTCGAGGCGGCAGCAGAGCTCGCGCTCAACCGCAAGACGGGCGCCCGGGCGCTCCGATCGATCGTCGAGGAGTCGCTGCTCGAGGTGATGTACGACATTCCGGAACGCACGGACGTTCGCAAGTGCATCATCACCGAGGAAACGATCCGCGACGGCCGCCTCCCGCTACTGCTCACCAAGGCCGAGCTGGATCGGGGCGTCGACGAGACGAACTACGAGGAGCTGCTCGTCAAGCGAGGCGCCTAGCCGGTCGGCGGGTCGGGCTGGTGCGCGCGCGCCTCGTCGGAGTAAGTGGCGATGAATCGCCGCATGCGGTCCCACGCATCCGCCGACTCCCCGGCAAACTCCTCGAACTTCCTGTCGAAGAAGCTGTGGGGAGCGTTCGGGTAGACGTGCAGCTCGTGGTCCACGCGGGCCGCTGACAGGGCCGCGTCGAAGGCCTCAACCGCCGAGGGTGGGATCGAGGCGTCGGCACCGCCGAACAGGCCCAGCACCGGGCAGCGAAACCGCTCGGCAACCTCCAATGGGGCCCGAGCGTCGTTCCGGCCCGGCCCGACGGGCGGGCCGTAGAAGCCGATCACGCCTGCTGGACTGAGCTGCTCGTCGGCGGCAGCCAGGAAGCTGAGTCGGCCGCCGAAGCAGAAGCCAACCGTGAACAGCGAGTCGATGCGCCCATCCCGCCGCAGCTGGGCCGCGCCTGCCCTGGCATCGGCCATGACACTCCCGAAGGTGGTCTTCGCCACGTGCGGCGTGAACTCGAAGTCCGCGGCTCGAGGCCCGCTGCCGGCCGTCCGGCCGAAATAGTCGATTGCCAGCGCATCGATGCCCGACTCAGCGAACCGCAACGCGAGCTCTTCGTAGTAGGGATGCAGGCCCCGGACGTCCGGGAAGATGAGGATGCCCGCCCCGCCAGCGCGCTGGGCGGCTGCCGAAAAAGCGCGGAAGCGCGTCCCGTCCGCAGAGACCAGTTCGAGGCTGCGCCCGTCGGCTGCTCCCCCGGCCATGGGTGGGATCGGTGGTCGGCTGTTCTCAGCGAAGCACATGGTCGTTCCTCCACGGTCGCCGCCGCGCTGCGTCAGAGCTCCCGAACGGTGAGAGGGCCCTGGTTGCCCAGGGCCCTCTCACCGTGCATGGGACCGGGTCTGGTCCTACTCGAACACCACGGAGTTGCCGTAGATGTTCTGGTCGAGCCCACCTGCGTTGCCGCAGTTGTCGCCGCTGTAGGGTGCATCTCGCCGGGCCAGCGGACCATCGCCCGAGGCTTCGTTGGCACCGAGGTCGATCCGGCACTGGAGGACGTCGAAGCCGTCCACGAAGCCGCCCTGTTCCTCGGTTTCGCGCGGGTCCTCACCGGGCACGACATCGCGGTTGTCCGTCCAGGTCATGTACCCGAACAGCGTTCCGTCCGCGCGCTCGGCAAAGCTCAACCAGTTGTAGTCCCCGTGGAAGGGCACCTGGCGGCTGCCGAACATCTCGTACTGCGACTGGTGTCCCACGCTCGAGACCTTGAGCGAGCTCTGGTAGCTCGTCCCATTGGCCGAGCCGGCGAAGAACGTGTTGACCTCGTCCGTGCCCGGAGGCGAGATGGCACGGCCCTGCGCGTCCTTCATGTTGCCGATCGGGCGCTGGACCGAGTAAGCCGGATCGGTCCGGTTGTCCTGCCAGACCACGCCCAGCCGACCGGCGAGAGCATCGATATCGGGGAAGAACTGGTGACCTGCCGCGGCCGGGTCGACAGCCGCAGGTGCGCTCCAGGTCTGGCCGTTGTTCGTGGTGCGAACGACATAGACGAGCGACTGGCCGACGCGGCCACCGCCCGCGGAGCTGTAGCTGGATGTACTGGCCACCCTGCTGCTCGGCCGGATCTCGTTGTAGACGAGGTAGACGCCGCCCAGTTCGCCCGTCTGGTCCGCGGTGACCCGCGGCTCCAGCGGAACGCGGTGGAAGACGAAGTCAGCCGGGCAATGCTCCAGGCCGTCGCCGCAATCGCGGCTGCTGTCGAACGGGTTGTAGGGGACGATCGCGCGGATCAGGCGGTCATTGCTGAAGGAGGCGCCGCCGTTGGTCGAGCGCGCGAACGCAAGGCCGTTTGTCGTCTTCGACGAGTTGTCGTCGAAGGTGCGCCAGGTGACATACACATCCCCGTCACCCTCGACGGCGATGTCGCAGCCCTGAACGCTGTGGTTGCCCGAGATCCGTACCGGCCGCGAGAAGGTGGCGCCGCTGTTTGTCGAGCGGCTGAAGTAGAGCGAGTTCTGGCCGAATCCGGTGAACCGCGACCAGCACACGTAGACGTTGCCGTCGTGCGCGCCGCCGGTCCGGTCGACCTCGAGCATCGGCTTGTCCTGGAAGATGCCCTGGAAGTTTCGCGACGGCGTGCCCCGCCCGACGATCCGCGTGCGCAGATAGTCGTACGGGTAGCCGCTCGCGTGCGGTGTGGTCGAGTACGTCGCGACGTAGACGTCGCCGTTGATCGGGCCTGCACGGTTGAAGGCAATCCCTCCCACGAACAGATTGCCGGCACGGTCGAAGGCCGCGATCGGATCGCCGGCATCGGTGTGCTTGCCAAAGAGCGGCGAAGCTCTGCCTTCCGGCGAGGTGTCCTGCGGGTAGCCGGGAACGATCGAGTCCGTCCACGTCTCGCCGTTGTCGATGGAGTAGGCGAAGCCCTGCCAGCCTGCCCCGAGGTCCGAGAGGCAGTAGTCGTTCCATCCAGCGACGACCGTCGCGGGGTTGGTCGAGCTGCCAGGGTCGGTCGGGTCGACGACCGAGTACGGCTCGTTGCCCTGGCGGCGGTTGCCTCCGTCGTTGGCATCCGCGTCGCCGTCGGCGGCGTTGGTGTCCGGCGTGGGATTGGTCCCTCCGGCGTTGCAGTGCTCGATGCCCTTGTCGGTTCCGCCATCGTGGCGGACGTAGGCTCGGCCGGTGACTTTGTCGTCACCATCTGTACTCGGGGTCTGTGCCGCGACTGCGGGCACCATCAGGCTGATTGCCGCTGCCAGTGCGAGAGGCGCGGCGAGGCTCTTGCGCACGAGGGCTCCCTTTCGTGGTTTGGAACGGCCGTCGACCCTCATCAGCCGGCTGGCCGCTAGCGTCCGATCGTACGCCTCATGCCAGAGCGCCGTCCATTTCAGCCTGTCGGCCGAAACGGCGGTGCTAGACTCGGGCGCTCACGGCGCTGACCGACCCCGCTCGTCCGCTGGATGAGGCGGGGTCCTCCTTTTTTTCGACAAGGGAGCGAGCGAAGGCGATATGTCGACCGCGGAGGGCGCGCGGACCACCGCGCCGGCCCCGGAAACAGCAGGGCTGGCAGAGCTGCCCAGGACGTACGAGCCGGCGGCCTTCGAGGCAGCCATTTACGAGCACTGGGCTGCGGCGGACGTCTTCGCCCCGGATGGGGCGGGCAGCCGGGCCGACTGGTCGAAGCCCGCGTTCGTAATCGTGATGCCGCCGCCGAACGTGACGGGCGCCCTCCATCTCGGACACGCCGCCCGAGTGTCGATCGAGGATGCCATGACCCGACAGGCCCGCATGATGGGCCGGCCGACCCTCTGGCTGCCGGGCGTCGACCACGCCTCGATTGCCGCCCAGTACGTGTTGGACCAGATCCTCGCCACGGAGGGTGAGAGCCGCGCGTCGCTCGGGCGCGACCGGTACCTGGAGCGGATGTGGCGCTTCATGGACGAGACCCGTGACGTCATCAGCACCCAACAGCGCCGCCTGGGTGCCTCGGCCGACTGGTCGCGTTTACGCTTCACAATGGACGACGGCTCGGCGCGAGCGGTTCGCACGGCCTTCAAACGGCTGCACGACGCCGGGCTCGCGTACCGGGAAGAGGCACTCATCAACTGGTGCCCGGGATGCCGTACCAGCCTCTCGGACCTGGAGGTGATCGGGACCCCCCAGCGCGGGACGCTGTGGTTCGTTCGCTATCACCTCAGCGAGGGCGAGGATGGGATTCCGGACCCCGACGCGTGGATCACCGTCGCCACCACCCGGCCGGAGACGATCCTGGGTGACACGGCGGTCGCAGTGAACCCCGACGATCCCCGCTACCGCGAGCTCATCGGCCGGAGGGTGATCGTGCCTTTCGTCGACCGGCCGGTGCCGATTATCGCGGACGAGGTGGTCGAGCAGAGCTTCGGCACGGGCGCCGTGAAGATCACTCCGGCCCACGACCACGACGACAACGCCACGGGGAGGCGTCATGGCTTGGCCATGGTGAACGTCCTCGACGATGAGGGGCGCATCACCGAGGCCGGCGGCCCGTACGCTGGGCTGGACCGCTTCGAGGCGCGGGAACGCATCCTCCGGGATCTCGAGGCGCGTGGCGACCTGGCCGAGTCACGCGCCCACGAAATGGTGATTGGGCGCTGCCAGCGAAGCGACGATGTGGTCGAGCCCCGGCTCAAGACGCAGTGGTTCGTCCGGACGGCTCCGCTGGCCGCGAAGGCGATGGCGGCCGTTCGTGAGCGACGCGTTCGCTTCGTTCCCGAACGCTTCGAAAAGGTCTTCTTCAACTGGATGGAGAACATCCACGACTGGAACCTGAGCCGCCAGCTCTGGTGGGGCCACCGGATCCCGGCCTGGTACTGCTCTGACGGCCACGCGACGGTGACCGATTCCGAGGCCGGTCCGGATGCCTGCAGCACATGCGCTCGCCCGGCCGCGCAGCTGACCCGCGACCCGGACATCTTCGACACCTGGTTCTCGAGCGGTCTGTGGCCGTTCTCGACGCTGGGCTGGCCCGAGCAGACAGAGGATCTCAGCCGCTTCTATCCCGGCACGGTGATGGAGACCGGCTACGACATCATCTTTTTCTGGGTGGCTCGAATGATGATGCTCGGGCAGGAGCTGATCGGACGCGAGCCGTTCTCCACGGTCTACCTGGCAGGCCTGGTCCGTGACCCGCACGGCCAGAAGATGTCCAAGACGAAGGGCACGGGCATCGACCCCCTTGAGGTGATCGGAGAGCTGGGCGCGGACGCCCTTCGCTTTGCGCTCGTCAACGGGATCACGCCGGGCAACGATCAGCGCCTGGGACGCGAGAAGCTCGAAGGGGCGCGCAACTTTGCAAACAAACTTTGGAATGCCGCTCGCTTCGTGCTGAGTGTTCGCCCGACCGAGATGGACTCGGATCAACCATTGCGCCTGCCGGATCGAGCGGCCATGGGACCCGCCGAGCACTGGGTCCTGGATCGCTGCGCGGCGACCATCGAGGAGGTCAGCCGGGCCTACACCGTGTTGCATCTCGGCGAGGCGACACGGCTGCTCCACGAGGCCATCTGGAGCGAGTTCTGCGACTGGTACATCGAGATCTCCAAGGCTCGTCTAGCGAGCGGGGCTCCCGTCGCGGAGCGCATCGCGACATGGCAGACCCTGACCTGGGTGCTCGACCGGTACTTGCGACTTCTCCACCCGACCATGCCGTTCGTAACGGAAGCGCTGTGGCAGCGACTGCCGCGCGAGGAGGCTTCGCCGTCAGCGGAATCTGACCGGGGCCAGGCCGCGGAGTTGCTGATCATCGCGTCCTGGCCTGACGGGGTGGCGGAGCGCGCCGTGGTGGACCCGGAGACGGCGGCGAGCACAGGGCGGCTGCTCGACCTTGTCCGGGCCGTTCGAAACGCGCGATCCGAGAACCGCATCGAGCCCTCGGTACGCCTGCGAGCGGTCTTCTCCCTCGACGACCCCGGGGTTCGATCCGCCTACGAAGAGCTGGCCGAGCCGATCGCGCGGCTGGCACGACTTGAGCCGGAGACTTCGCCTGATGTCGCCGGCGACGGCACCATCACCGTAGTGGCACCAGGGGCCGTCGTGCGTCTGGCGCCAGCGGTCGACCGGACCGATGACGGTCGCCCCGATCGAGAGCGCGCGCGGCTCAAGCGGGAGCTCTCCGAGAGCCGGCAGCTCCTCCAGGCCGCTCAGGCACGGCTGGCCAACGATTCCTTCGTCAGCAGGGCTCCAGCGGCGATCGTGGATGGTGCCCGCCGACGGGAAGCCGAGCTGGCCGAGACCGTCCGACGCCTCGAGAGCCGCCTGGGCGGATAGGACCTTCGAGCGGCTCGCGGGGTCACCTCCCGCTGCTAGGATGATCGAAGGGCCGGGCGCCAGATCCGGTGGCCCACAGGGTGAAACGTGCCTCTCGATTTCCTGAAGCGGAAGAACGCGGCCGAGCCGCCGCCAGCGCCGGTGGTGCCGGAGGAGATCGCCGCGCAGGATTTCGGCCTGCGCCTCTACTACCAGGCAAAGTCGAGCGAGGGCGTCCGGATGGAAGCGGGGCCCAACGCGCTGAGCGAGCTGCCAAACATGCTGACCGGCGTGGCCCAGACAGAGGTCGAGGTCATCGAGCCTCTGGGCATGGATGTGCAGGATGCCGCTCCCTGGATCCAGCGACCCGACGAGGCGTCGCGGTGGCTTCAGGCGCACCACGAGCACAGCCCCATCGCTCGGCACGGCCTCGTCGTGCTCGAGGCGGTAGACGCGATCGACCTGGCCTTCGATACGGTGGTCCTCGCCCTGCTTGCCGGCGACGTCGACACGTCCGGCTACCCCGAGTACAACGCGATCGTCGGCGGGGTGGCGTCCCACTGGGACGAGGCGACGGGCGACATGATCGTCCGCTCCGTCGTGGCCTGGGGAGGCCGCGGCGTGAAGGGCGACACCGATCGGACCGCCCAGAAACTGCTCGCCAGTCTGCTGGCCAACGTGCTTGCGAGTCGATACGCGGTGGGCCTGACCCCGATCGACCGGCCGGTGCCCCAGGCTGGGCGCGGCGGGCTCGTCTGCCCGCACTGCGGCTTTGCCTCTGCACACCAGCGCGCGTTCTACTGCCCCAAGTGCGGAATGCGGCTTCTGCGCGGCTAGCGCAGATAGAATCGCGGCTTCATGCCCATCTACGAATACGGCTGCAAGGCCTGCGGTAACCGCACCGAAGTCATTCTCCGGATCAGCGATCCCAGGCCCACGACGTGCGAGGTCTGCGGCGGAGAACTCCAGAAGCTGCTGTCGGCGCCCGCAGTCCTGTTCCGAGGCAGCGGCTGGGCGAAGAAGGATGCCCGCGATGGGCAGAGCAGTCGCGCGGCGTCCGGTGGAGACAGCGGGGACGGCCGGGACAGCAGCTCCACTGATGGGCCCACGCTGGACGGCGCGACCAGGGACGGCGCAAGCGGCGACGGGACAGGGGAGAGTGGGCCAGCGCGTGACAGGTCGGCTCGTGACAGGCCAGCGCGGGATGGATCGGAAGGAGCAGTCAGGCCAGGATCCGAGTCCGCGGGCGGCGGCAAGCCGGCGGACGGAACAGGCACGTCCCGGGAGGCATCCACGAGCACGACCGGAACCGGGAAGCCAGGGTCGTCGCCCCGCGGCGGAGCGTCAACCGTCAGTAAGGAACGCTCGACGGCCGGCGAGCCCTGACCAATGTCGCGTCCGGTGACCGACTGGATCACCCTCGCCGAGGCAGCGGAGATCTTCGCCGCATCGGGCGTTTCCATAAGCCGCGCCACACTGGCACGATGGGTCAAGGCGGGCCGGCTCCAGAGCATCCGACCGGGGAGACGCATCTTCGTGCGGCGCGCCCAGATCAGGCACATGCTCAAGCCACGTGCATCGGTCGCCGCACGGGACGTGCAACCGGCACTCTTCGCCGACTGGGACGGCTGATCCGGTGAGCGCCACGGACCGGCGTTCGGATCCGGCCCGTGAGCCAGATGTGTCGCGGGAGTCCCTGCGCGACCGTGCGGCAACCTTCGGGAAGGGGATCGCCGATCAACCACGTGTGCGCGCCATCCGCGGGGTCCTCGACGGGGCCGGGGACGCAGGCGTGGGGCTCCTTGCCGCGGGTCTGGCCTTCCATGCCCTCTTCGCCGTACTCCCGGGCCTGCTGCTCCTGGTCGGCCTTTCCGGTTTTGTCATTGAAGACGCCGAGCGGCGCGCCGTCCTGATCCGCGAGCTCATCAGTCGGGTCCCGCCCCTCGCGGGGCCGGTGAGCGATACGCTCGAACGCCTTGTCCGGGATCGGAGCGCCGTCTCCATCCTCGGTCTGATCGGTCTCGCCTGGGGCGCCAGCAACTTCTACGGGTCGCTGGAAGAAGCGATGGTGCGCGTCTTCCCCGGTGGGCGGCCGCGCGGCCTTGTCCAGCGAAGGCTGCGCGGCTTCCTTGCCATCGCCGTGCTGCTCGTGGCGGCGATCCTGGCGATCGCCGTCGGCGGCCTACTGACCGTCATCGAGGCGGCGCTCGGCCCGGAGCGAGTCGGATTCCTTGGCTTGGTGGGCTCGATCGCGACGGCGATCCTGATGGGCCTGGCCGTGCTGGTGGTCTTCCTCGCCATACCCACGGCACCACCAACCATTCGGGCCGCACTCTTTCCCGCGATCGTCACCGGGCTCGGGATCGCCCTGCTCACCGACGCGTTCGCACTCGTAGCCAAGCTGCTTGTGGGCGCCCTGGCCCAGTTCGGGGTGCTCGCAGCCGTGTTCGGGGTGCTGATTTGGCTCAACTACGTGTTCACGGTGTTGATCTTTGGTGCCGTCTGGGCGCGCCTCCGGCGCGACCGCCTTGCGCCTCTCTCCCCGCCGAGGGGAATCGGCTCCGCTCAGCCCTGACGTGTGCCGCAGCGGCGGCAGAAGCGCGCGTTGGCGGAGAGCGCCAACCCGCAGCTGTGGCATGGCCGAACGCCGGACCCAGGCCGGTTGAGGACGCCACGGCTGGATGCTTCCCAGACATTCGGCGCAGTGGGAGGCGCGACGGGCGGTGCCTGCCCGGCACCGACCGAATCCTGGGGGTGTGCCCATACCGCCGACGGCATTTGAAGCGGATCCGGCGTTGGCGCGTGCTGCTGTGAGGGCTGGCCGGCCGGCGGCTGGTAGACGGGTCCCTGTGGCGGCCACACCGGCTGCGATGAATCGGGAGCCGCTTCTGGAGCGACCATCTGCCACCCGGGCATGCTCGGCGTGGGCGGCTGCGGACCTGCAGGCGGTGGTGGAGCGGGCGCCTGGGGTTGCTGCGGCGCTGTCGGGCGGGGTCGCAGGGCCGGGAAGAGGGGCCGACGGAACGGACTCGAGGGGGAGCCCTCGGTGGCGGGTTGTTGGGCAGTAGGAACGTCCTCCGGCGTCAAGGTCGGGCGAGCGGCTTCCACGTCGGCGGGTGGGGTCGGGGCCTCTGACGCAGCAGCGGCGGGAACGTCAGGGACCTCCAGAGCGGCGGGCTCGGGCTCGACGACCGGCACGGCCTCCAGCGCTGCAGTCTCCTGCCTCTCGAGCTCTTCGGCCTCCGCTTCCTCGGAGACCTGCGCCAGGCTGATCGGAAGCGCGTCCGTGGGCGCCTCAAGCAGCGGCTCGGCCTCCATCGCCGGCACCGAAGCCGCCACGATCTCGGGCTCTGCAACCAGGTCAGTTTCCACGGCGAGCATGGGCTCTTGCTCGGGCGGGGCGAGCACTGTCTCGGCCGTCTCGGCCGTCTCGGGCTCGGGCGCCGCTTCCACAAGGGGTGGGCCCTCGGCCTCAACCGGAAGCAGGGCCTCCTGCGGCCCAGCGGCCTCGGCGGGCGCATCCTTGCGCGCCGCGGCGGCAGCCGAGAACTCCGGGGCAAGCTCTTCTTCCTGCCAGATCGCATCGATGGGAGCGACGCCCTCCTCCGGGTCGAACGCCCATTCGGGCTCAGGCAGGGGAACAGCGGTTACATCGCCCACCCAGGCGGAGTCGTGCTGCGGAGCCGGCTCAGCCGGAGCCATGGCGACGCCGGGCACCGGCTCGTCAGAGACCGTGATCGCTTGATCGACCGGGACTGCGTCGTCACCATCGGTCGGCCGCGCGTCGGGCGGCTGTCCGAGTCCGAGGCGATGGAGCAGACTGGTCCACATCGACTCCGACGCGGGCGCCTCGACCGGCTCGGGCGCAGGCTCAAGGGCCTCCACCTCGGCAACGACCGGCTCGGGCGCAGGCTCAAGGGCCTCCACCTCGGCAACGACCGGCTCGGGCGCAGGCTCAACGGCCTCTGCCTCGGCAACGACCGGCTCGGGCGCAGGCTCAAGGGCCTCCACCTCGGCAACGACCGGCTCGGGCAGGGGTTCTACCACCACGGCCTCGACAGCCGGCTCTGGCACGGGCTCGGCCACCACGGCCTCGACAGCCGGCTCTGGCACGGGCTCGGCTTCGGGACGCTCCTCGATTGCGGACTCGTTCGCGCGCGCCACGATCTCGGCGGCCGCCGAGGCAGGAGCGACCGAGGCATGGAGATCGATCTCTGGCCAGGCCGTCGTGTCAAAGGTGGGCCGCTCGTTGCTGGTCCGACCGATCCCGCCCACCGCAGGCGCGGAATGCTCCGCGGTCAGGCCGAGGAGTCGATCGAGCTCAGGGGACTGTGCGGTTGGCGCACAGGTGAGACAGCGGCCCTCCGCCTCGTTCCAGCAGGTCGAGCACGCGTACTGGCGGCACTCGATGCAGAAGTTGAAGGTCTGATGGAAATCATCCAGCTGACTCGTAGCCAGCCGCCGATCCTCGTCCCGGTGAGCCTCGGCGAGCGCCTCGCCCAGTGGATCGTCGGAAAGAACGTAGTTCTTCAGCCCGCGCGCGAGGAGCCCGGCGCGCTTGATGCCGCCGGCACGGCGCCGACGCTGCGTCGCCTCGAACGTGTAGCGCGTACCGCAGCGCTCACAAAACGATTCGGTGAGGATGTCGGTCATGGAGCGGGCTGCGTCGCGGCCTCCGAGCTATGGCGCTTTTCGCCACCGGGCTAAGCCGATCATGGGCGTCCTCCCCGCGAGAATACCCGTGACTGGGGTACCGAAGCGCCGCTAAATGGTAACGGGGTCCTCTGGTACACTCCCCGCCCCCATGGCCGGTCCCCTTGCCGCGCTCGAACGATTCTTCGAACGGGTTTTCGAGCGACCCGCCGCGCTGCTCTTTCGGACGCGACTCCAACCCGTTCAGGTGCAGCGCCGCCTCGAGCGCGCGATGGAGTCGCAGCGTCAGCATGGAGCCGATCGCACCTACGTACCCAACCGCTATCGAGTCCGACTGCATCCCGATGATCTGGCCGGCTTCCAGAGCTACCAGGCCACCCTCGAGACGCAACTCGCTGAGGCCCTCCTGAGCAGGGCGCGAAGCCGCGGATACACGGTGGTCGAGCGGCCCCGGGTCACCTTCCACGAGGACCCGAGGACCGGCCGCGGCGAAGCCGAAGTCGACGCCGAAGTGCTCGATCCGCTGGTCTTCCGGCCCGCTCCCGCCGGATTCAGGCGCGTGGCCGATCCCGCGGACTTGCCGGCTGGTTCCTTGGTCGGCCAGGAGAGCCTACCGGTTGCTCAGCAGCGCGTCGATCAGACGTCCGTGTTCCAGGTACCGAAGGCGCGATCCGGCCAGATCGTGCTCCTGATAAAGAGCCCGGGACGTGCCGAGGAGCAACTGGCCATGCCGGCAGGCATGCTGCGCATCGGTCGGTCGAGCGACAACGACCTGGTGCTGGGCGACACGAAGGTCTCCCGCTATCACGCCCAGCTGACCGCCCGGCAGGGTGCCCTTGTCTTCACGGACCTCGGCAGCAGCAACGGCTCCCAGGTCGGCGGGGCCCGAGTCAGCGAAATGGCACTCGGTCCCGGCGACGTCATCCGGATCGGGGACTCGACGATCACGATCGCCAACGCCGGCTGACAGTGGACGGGTTCACGCTCACCCTGTGGGTGCTTCGACTCGCCTTCCTGGCCCTCATCTATCTTTTTCTCTTCTTCCTCGCTCGCGCGCTATGGCGCGACCTCCGTGCCAGCGCCGCCAGCGCCGTGCGCTCGTTGGGGCGGCTGGTCGTCCTCGTGTCGCCCGAGGGTCAGCCACCCGAGGGCGCGTCGATCCCGCTCGATGCGGTCAACACGCTCGGGCGTGACGTGAACAACTCGATCGTCGTGGAAGACCAGTTCGCCTCGAGCGAGCACGCGGTGCTCACGTTCCGCGGGCGTGCCTGGTACGTGGAGGATCGTGGCAGCACGAATGGGACCTGGCTCAACGGGGAGGCCGTCGGCTCGGCGGCTCCGCTGGGCTTCGGCGATGAGATCCAGGTCGGCCAGGTTCGGTTTCGCCTCGATCGGCCGTTGACCGAGAGCGCGTGACGGCGTCGCGCGCCTGGCGGGTTCGACCGCGGCTGCGGCCGCGCGAGCTGGGTCTGCTCATCGTTGTGGCCGCGACGCTGTTCTGCGGCTGGGTCAGCCTGGCTTCGACCGAAGCCGGGGAGCTGGCGCTGGGTGAGCCGGTGGTTCTGCTGGTCTATCTCGGGCTGCTCGCCTTGCTCCATTTCTCGTTCGTGCTGGCCGGGCGGCGCATGGACGAGGTGCTGTTGCCTGCCGTCGGGCTCCTGGGCGGCCTGTCGCTGTTGCTCATGGCGAGGCTCCCCCAGGGCCTGGTGGTCCAGTCCTTCGCCGGGCGTGAGCTCGGGCTCGGACCGCTGCAGCTCCTGTGGCTATCGGTGGCCCTGGTCTTGCTGGGTACGCTGGCCATCGTGGTCCGCAGCGACGGCTGGCTGCGCTACTACAAGTACTCCTGGGCCGCGGCCGGGGTGGCGCTGCTGCTCATGGTGTTCGTGCTTGGCGAGGAGACGAATGGCGCCCGACTGTCGGTCAGCCTGGGACCCCTCACCGGCCAGCCTTCTGAGCTCCTCAAGATCATCCTCGTGGTCTTCCTGGCCGGCTACCTGGCGGATAATCGGCCGCTCCTGGCGCGGACCAGCACGAACCTTGGGCCGATCGCCCTGCCCCCCGTCCCCTACCTGCTGCCGATGGTGGCGATGTGGGGCATCGCACTCTCGATCGTGATCGTGCAGCGCGACCTCGGCGCCGCCCTTCTCTTCTTCAGCGTCTTCCTGTCGCTGCTCTACATCGCCACCCAGCGGGTCAGCTTCGTCATCCTGGGCGTGTTGCTCTTCCTTGCCGGCGGTGCCGTCCTCTACAACCTCTTCGACCACGTCCAGGACCGGGTCGACATCTGGCTCGATCCCTTCGCCGACGCTCAGGACACCGGCTTTCAGTTGGTTCGCGCGCTGTACGCTTTCGGACGCGGCGGGATCCTGGGGACCGGGCTGGGGGCCGGATTGCCGAGCGTCGGCAACAACCTAGCGATCCCCCTGCTCCATACCGACTTCGCCTTCGCCTCCCTCGCCGAGGAGCTCGGCCTTCTGGGTGGCCTGGCCATCCTGGCCCTCTATCTCGTCATCGCCCAGCGGGGACTGCGAATCGCCGCATCCGCGGCCGATGACTTCCGAGGGCTGCTCGCAGCCGGACTGACGCTGGTCATCGTCATCCAGGCGGCGATCATCATCGGCGGTAACGCCAAGCTCGTGCCGCTCACGGGGATCACGCTTCCCTTCGTGAGCTATGGCGGCTCATCGCTCATCGCGAACGCGATCATCGTGGGGCTGCTGCTGGCTCTCAGCGACCAGGGTGTCGAGCCGCCACCGCCGCGCCGCGCCAGCCGGCGCGAGCGGGCCTCCGACCGGGCCCGCCAGATCGGGGGCCGCATCGAGGAGGCGCTCTCGTGAGGGGTCAGGGCGGTGCGCCCCGGATCGGTGGCTCGATCATGCGCGTGGCGCTGGCACTCCTGGTCATGTATGCGGGCCTGGCAGGTGGCCTGACGTACTGGCAGGTTGTGCAGGCCCAGGAGCTGACCGAGGCACCCGGGAATCCGCTGACGCTCGCCGCGTCGCGGACGGAGCCGCGCGGCCGGATCCTGGATTCCCGTGGCACGGTCCTCGCGCGCAACATCGAGGGCGAGGACGGCCTGCCCAGGCGCGAGTACAGCTTCCTCGCGACAACCCCGATCATCGGCTACAAGAGCGTCCGCTTCGGCGCGACGGGCCTGGAGTCCACCTATGACGCCGAGATGGTGGGCCTGGGCCGGAGCTCGCCTGCCGAGCGCCTGCTGCGCAAGTTTCGCTCTGACCCATACGACCCCCAGGACCTCGTTCTGTCGATCGATGCGCGCCTCCAGGGCCGAGCCTTCGACCTGCTCGGGGGCGACCGGGGTGCGGTCGTCGCGATCGAGCCGGCGACAGGCCGCGTCCTCGCAATGGTCAGTGCGCCAACCTTCAACGCCAACCTGATCGTCGATCCGGCTCGAGCGGAAGCCGCGTTCGCCCAGCTCAACGAAGATCCTCCCGAAGCTTCCCGGCTGCTCAACCGGGCTACGCAGGGCCGGTACACGCCGGGCTCCGTCTTCAAGATCGTCACGGCCATCGCGGCCGTCGGCTCCGGCGCCGTCGATGCCGACACCGTCTACGAGGAGCAGCCCGCGGCTGAGGAGGATGGACTGCGCGTGGAGGGGTTCCGGATCCGGGACGGGCACCACACCTTCACGGGCAATGAGGCGCTCAACTTCGTGGAGGCGACGGAAGTCTCCTGCAACATCTACTTCGCCCTGGCCGGGCTCGCCACGGGCGAGGACGACCTGTTCGAGTGGTCGCGGCGCCTGGGATTCGGCAGTCGCATCCCGTTCGAGCTACCGACCGCACCGAGCTTCGTGAGCGGCGGCACCCAGGCAGAGGACGGGTTCGACGATAGCGTCGAGCTCGCCAGCGCCGCGTACGGGCAGGGAGAAACGTTCGTGACGCCCCTCCAGATGGCGCTGGTCGCCCAGGCCGTCGCGAACGACGGCCAGCTCATGAAGCCCAAGCTGGTGGACGAGCTTCGCGCCGAGAGTGGCAGCGTCCGCACGCTGTCTCCCGAGTCGCTCAGCCGCGTGACGAGCGCCTCGCAAGCGGCCCTCATCCAGGAGGCCATGCAGGCTGCGGTCGAAGGTGAATTCGGCGAGGATTTCGCCGGGGCAGCCAAGGTCCCCGGCGTGCCCACGGCCGGCAAGAGCGGCACGGCCGAGCTGGGTGGGGAGGGAGAACCGCACAGCTGGTTCATCGGTTTCGCGCCTGTCGAGGAGCCGCAGATCGCGGTCGCCGTAATCGTGGAACGGGCCGGTTTCGGTCGCGAGCGCGCGGTGCCCCTGGCGGGCCAGCTGATGGAAACGTACCTGGACCTGGCCGAGTGAGTCCGGTGGCGCTCCTGCAGCCGCGAGTCCGTGCTCCGAGCTTCTGCCGTACTATCGCCGCCTCGGGCCGCTTCCGGTACCGGGCGTCGTCTCCGCCCGGAACCAATCCGGCCGCGCCGCCGTAGAGCGGGTAGACAACAGCCAGGCTGCTCACGGAGGTTAGGCCAGGTGGCCCAGATCCAGGAGTCCGGCGAGCGAGTCGTCGCCAACGTCGAGCGGGTCATCGTGGGAAAGCATCACGAGGTCCGCCTCGCGATGGTGGCGCTGCTCTGCCAGGGACATCTGCTCATCGAGGATGTCCCGGGGACGGGAAAGACCGTTCTCGCCAAGGCAATCGCGCGCAGCCTCGGTTGCAGCTTTCGGCGGATCCAGTTCACCCCCGACCTGCTGCCCTCGGACGTGACGGGCCTCTCGATCTACAACCAGAAGACCCAGGAGTTCGAGTTCAAGCCCGGCCCGATCATGGCCCAGATCGTGCTCGCGGACGAGATCAATCGGGCAACCCCCAAGACACAGTCGGCGCTGCTCGAAGCCATGGAGGAGCACCAGGCGACGGTCGACGGGACGACCTACAAGATGCCCGAGCCGTTCCTGGTCATCGCCACCCAGAATCCCATCGAGTACGAGGGCACCTTTGCCCTGCCGGAGGCCCAGCTCGACCGCTTCATGCTCCGTCTTCGCCTGGGCTACCCCGAGCCGCTGGAAGAGATCGTGATTCTCGATGAGCAGAAGCACGCTCACCCACTCGACGAGATCCAGGAAGTGGCCAGCGTCGAGGATCTGCATTCGATGCAACAGGGCGTGCGCGAGATCTACGTCGATTCGGCCGTCAGCGACTACATCGTGCGCCTCGTCAATGCCACCCGCGGTCATCCCGACATCTACCTGGGTGCGTCGCCACGCGGCTCGCTTGCCCTGTATCGGGCGGGTCAGGCCTACGCGGCGCTCCAGGGTCGGGACTACGTCATTCCGGACGACATCAAGGCCCTTGCTGAGCCGGCGCTGGCCCACCGCCTGATCATCAAGACCGCGGCAACGATCCGCGACGTCGACCAGGTGGCCCTGATCCACGAGCTGCTCGAATCCGTCTCGATCGAGGCATCGGGCGCGGGCCGCGATCGGTCCGGCGTCCGGCCGGTCTGAGCCGTGCCTGCCCCATCCGTGAGCCCAGCGCGCGCGGGGCACTGATCGACCGGTGATCCCGCGCCTGCAGCTGCTGATCGTGGGGGCGGTCCTCATCGTGGGAGCCTTCTCCACCGGGGCGGACTTCCTCTTCTTCCTGGTCTACCTGGGCATCCTCGTGGTCGGTGGCTCGTATGTGCTGACCCGGCTGGGCCTCTCCGACCTCGAGGCGGGTTACAGCCTCGACCGGCTCCAGGCCCGCGTCGGCGAGCCGCTGCGGGCCACGTACACCGTCCGCAACACGAGCCGCCTGCCCAAGCTGTGGCTCGAGGCCTACAACCCCTCCACCCTGCCCGTGGCGCTTCCCGGTCGGGCCATCGCACTCGGACCGCGACAGGAGCGCTCGTGGGTGGCCCGGGTGCCGCTCACCCAGCGAGGCCACTTCCGGGTCGACCCGCTCTTCGTCCGCACGGGCGACCCGTTCGGCCTGTTCGAGGCCTCCGCGGCGGTCGGTGCGGGCGCCACGGTGATCGTCTACCCGCGGCTCGAGACGCTGACACGCTGGAGACTGCCGCCGGCCTCGGTCGAGGGATCGCACGCCAGCCCGGAGCGGACGCTGCAGTCGACGCCTCTCGTGACCTCCATCCGACCCTATGTGCCCGGCGATGCCTACAACCGGATCCACTGGAAGTCGACCGCGCGCCAGGGCGAGATCCAGGTGAAGGAATTCGATCTCGAGCAGACGGCGGACGTCTGGATCTTCCTGGACCTCGAGCGGCGAGTGCAGACCGGGACGGGCGATGAGTCAACGCTCGAGGCAGCCGTCCGCGTCGCCGCCGCGATCGCCGCGCGTGGGCTCACCGAGAACCGCTCCGTCGGGCTGACGGTGTCAGGCGCGCGCCCGGTCATCCTGCCGGGGGACCGAGGCGGGCGTCAGTACCAGAAGATCATGGGTCTGCTTGCCGCAGTGACCGACGACGGCACGAACCCGCTCGTGGAGACCCTGGTCGAAGGCCTGCCCCGCCTGCGCCGCGGGATGACCGCGGTGGTGGTGACGCCCTCACTCGAGCGCGACTGGATTCGTCCCCTCACCACCCTGCGCACGCGCGGGGTGGGGGCCGTGGTCTGCCTGCTCGATCCCGTCGCCTACGAGGCGCGGGTGGCCGATTCGGCCGGCCGGAACGGGCCTCGTGAAGCAGCGCCGGTAGTCGTGGAGGAACGACTGCGCACGCTGCGAGGGATCCGCCATGCGCTGGCGGAGCACGACCTGCAGTCGCACCTGATCGTCCCGGGCCGGCCGCTGGGAGAGCTGATCGTCTCTCGCGGCGCGCCGTCGATGCTGGCGCGAGCATGACTGCGCCTGCCTTGCCAATGGGCAGAACGCTGGAGCGTCCTGCATTCCTGCGCGCACCGGTGGAGGGTTGGACCTCATTGCTCCTGCTGCTGGGGCTGCTGATCACCGTCGCCTGGGCCCTCGACGATGCTCGCTGGGCGGGCTACGGGGTCGCCGAACAGAGCCAGACCGACTTCCTCCAGTTTGCCGTCCTGCTGGCCGCGCTCTGGTCATTCGTGCTCGCACGAACCACGATCACGCCGCTCGCTGCACACGCCCTGGGGGCGGCCGTGGCCGCCCCCTATCTCGTGGTTGCGGTCGCCGGCGTGATCTCGCCCTCGCCCGATGTGGCTGGACGACTGAACGACCTCAACGCCTCGCTGGGCCGCTTCTATGAGGACCTGATCATCCATGGGATCCGGTCCTCCGAGACGACCGCCTTTCTGTTCGTGCTGGGCGCCATCGTGTGGGCGACCGGGCACTTCGCCGCCTTCACGATCTTCCGACGCCACCGCCCCCTGAACGCCGTCTTCCTGGTCGGCTTCGTGATGCTCACCAACGTCTCGATCACGCTCAAGCCGCAGTACTCTTTCCTCGTCGTCTTTGCCGCCATCGCGCTGTTGCTGGTGGTCCGGCTGAACCTCCTGGAACAGCGGGTGGGGTGGGCGCGGCGCGGCATCGCGGACCGCGGCGAGGTCAGCAGCCTCTTCCTGCGGGGCGGCGCGGCCTTCGTTGCCGTTGCCATGTCCGGTTCCGTCTTTCTCGCAGCCACTGCCAGCTCGGCTCCCCTCGCCAACACGTGGCGCGACCTCGACAACGAGGCGCTGCTGTGGGGACAGCAGTTGAACCATGTCCTGGGCGGGGTGACCGGTGCCGCGCGCGGCCCGAGCGGGCTCTTCGGCACGAGCCAGACGATCCGTGGCGTGTGGGAATCGTCGTCTGCGCCGGTCTTTCGGTGGACCTCCAGCGACGGACGCGGTGAATACTGGCGGGGCGCCACGTACGACGCGTTCGACGGCAATACGTGGCTCCAACTGGACGCCGGCCAGGGGCTCCGCATCGCGCCGGGAGACCCACTCCTCGGGCCGACCCGCGAAAACGTCGCAGAGCAGGAGAGCCGCGAACCGGTCGACTTCACGGTCACCGCGCAGGAGCTTGGCAACGTCCTGCTGGCACCCGACTCCCCAGTGGCGGCCGACATCACGGCCGACGTCTACACCCACGGCGAGGAAGGTCCGGTGGCCAGGATCGAGATGTCCGAGTGGCTCGAATCTGGCTCGACCTATTCCGTCTCCGCCCTGGTTCGGCCGCTCGACGAGGCGGAGGGCGGCCTCACGGAGAACCAGCTTGCCACCGCGGGTGTGGACTATCCAGCCTGGACCGAGCGCTACGTCGAGATCCGCGAGAACTCCCTGGGCGAACTCACCTATGACACGGCCGATCAGATCGTCGAATCACTCCCCGAGGATCGCCGGGATCCCTACCACGTCGCCGAGGAGGTGCAGCGCTACCTCTACCGGACGGGCGGATTCGTGTACGACACCGACGTTCGTGGCGTCTGCACCTCCGAGCGGCTGGTGGACTGCTTCCTGCGCACCAAGATCGGCTACTGCGAGTACTTCGCCACGGCCATGGTGATGCTGCTGCGGACGCAGGAGATCCCGGCCCGCATCGTGATGGGTTATCTCCCCGGCCGCCAGTTGGACGACGGCAGCTGGGAGGTCGATCGCAGCGCTGCACACGCCTGGGTGGAGGTCTATTTCCCGACGCACGGCTGGGTCCGCTTCGATCCGACCCCGGGCAATAACGAGAACGGGCAGCAGACGACGGTGCTCCAGCCCGGTGCTCCGGTCGCCACGCCCGATCCGAGCGACGGAGCGTCAGGTCAACCCTCGCCGAACTTCCTGGGTGAGGACGCCATCAACCCCGGCGAGCGAGGCGCGCAGCCCGACCCGCCGACGGCCTCTGGCTCTGCCGGCGGGCCTAGCGGAACGTTCCTGCCGCTGCTGCTCGTTGTGCTCCTGTTGGGCGCGGCGGCAGCGGTCGCGTACGCCAGGTCGCGTCGCAGCGGACCGCCCCATCCCGAGCTGGTGTATCGCGGGATCGGGCGCCTGGCGGGTCGGTTCGGCTACGGGCCGCGACCAACCCAGACCGCCTACGAGTACGCAGACGCGCTTGGCGAGATCGTGCCCCGCGTCCGGATGGACCTGGAGCTTGTCGCACGGGCGCGGGTCGAGGCTGCATACGCAGCGCGGGGTCCCAGCGATGAGCTGCTCCTGGGGCTGCAACAGGCCTACCGCCGCATCCGGGTCGGGTTGCTGCGGCTGGCCCTGCGTGCCCGGCGGTCGCGCCGCTAGAGGGCGCCTCTCCGATCGCCGCGGGCCTCTTCGGCGGCGCGCCGCTCGTCCCGCCCATGGCCTCCGTCGGAGAGGGGCGCAAGGTGGTCCGCCAGGTTGTGCGCCCGCAGGCTCGTCCGGCCGCCACGGACGTCGACCACCGTGATCGCACAGAGCGCGAAGGGGAAGGACCAGAAGCGTTCGAGCGGGAGGTCCAGCAAGCTGAGCAGGGTCAGGCGAAAGATGCCGTCGTGGGCCACGACGATCGACCAGGGCGCATGACTCACTGGCGTTCGGTAGCCCGGCACCGGGCTGTCCGTCGCCGGCGAGTCTCCGCCGGGTCCGAGCTCTCGGAACAGCCGTGCCAGGCCGACCCTGACGCGCTCGTGGGCATCTACAAGGCGTTCCCCGCCCGGAGCGTTGTAAAGGGTGGGCAGGCTGCGCCAGCGCTCGAGGAGCTCGCCGTCTGTGCCCACGACGTCGGCGTGGAGCCGTCCCTCCCAGGCG
>JACDFU010000124.1 GCA_013815585.1 Chloroflexota bacterium | reverse complement strand
AAGCGGAAGTCGTGCTCCGCGCCGAGCTCGGGCGCGGTGACGAGCAGGCCGACCACGAGCGCCAGGTGCGGGTGCCGCACCGGAAGGCTCCGTCCGCCCACCCGCGAGACCCCGCCGCCGATGACGGAAAACTTCTGCCCGGGGCGTGCATCGGCGGCATCGGCGAGAAAAGCGAAGTCGATCTCCGGCACGCGGGCAGTCTAGCGGCGGGGCGCTGGAGCTCGAAGTCTACCGAAGGTCCCGTCCGTTACGAGTCGGCAGGTCCCCCCGTCGCTGCGGCCGCGACCACGCGTTTTTTCGTACGTGCAAGCGCCTGCGACGACGCGTGCCGGCCATTGCCGTTCACCTGTGCGCGGCCGGCCGCCTCGGCGAAGGAGACGTCGGTCAGCGGGATGAGCGGCTCTCCACGGAGCACGCGTGCGAGATACTCGCCCGTCGCGGAACCCGGGGCCTTGGCGATGCGCTCGGGTGTCCCTTCGGCGATCACTCGTCCACCGCGCTCGCCGCCCTCCGGGCCCAGGTCGATGATCCAGTCGGCCGTCTTGATCACGTCGAGGTTGTGCTCGATCACGATCACGGTGTTGCCCGTGTCGACCAGGCGGTGCAGGACCTCCAGCAGCTTCTCCACGTCCGCGAAGTGGAGTCCCGTCGTCGGTTCGTCGAGCAGGTAGCAGGTCCGACCGGTCGCCCGGCGGGATAGCTCCGTCGACAGCTTGACGCGCTGCGCCTCGCCGCCGGAGAGCGTGGTCGCCGGCTGACCAAGGTGGATGTAGCCGAGGCCGACGTCGTTGAGTGTCTGGAGCTTGGCCCGGACGCTGGGCACGGCCGAGAAGAGCTCCAGCGCCTCCTCTACGGTCATCTCCAGGACGTCCGCGATGGAGCGGCCCTTGTAGTGGATCTCAAGCGCCTCGCGGTTGTAGCGCTTCCCCTTGCAGATCTCGCAGGGGACGTAGACGTCGGGCAGGAACTGCATCTCGATCTTGATGATCCCGTCGCCCTTGCAGTTCTCGCACCGGCCACCCTTCACGTTGAAGCTGAAGCGTCCCGGCTTGTAGCCCCGCAGTCGCGACTCCGGAACGCCCGCGAACAGCTCGCGGATCGGCCCGAAGAGACCGGTGTAGGTGGCAGGGTTCGAGCGGGGCGTCCGGCCGATGGGCGACTGGTCGATCTCGATCACCTTGTCCAGGGCGTCCAGGCCCTCGATCGAGTCGTGCGGCCCTGGATCGGTCCGTGCCCCATTGATCTGGCGGGCCATGCCTCGGTAGAGGACGTCGGTCACCAGCGAGCTCTTGCCGGAACCCGAGACACCGGTCACCGAGATGAACGTGCCCAGCGGGAACCGGACGTCGATGCTCTTGAGGTTGTGGGCCCGCGCCCCGCGGACCTGCACGCCGCGGCCGCTCCCCGTGCGACGTTGCCTCGGGATCGGGACCGTGCGATCACCACGGAGATAGGCGCCGGTGATGGAACGCTCCTCGGCGAGGATCGCCTCGATCGGCCCAGTTGCGATCACTTCGCCGCCGTGCTCGCCTGCGCCGGGCCCGACGTCAACGATCCAGTCGGCGGTCCTGATCGTCTCCTCGTCATGCTCGACGACGATCAGCGTGTTGCCCAGGTCACGCAAACGGGTCAACGTCGCGATGAGCTTGGCGTTGTCCCGCTGATGGAGCCCGATCGATGGTTCGTCCAGGATGTAGAGCACGCCCATGAGGCTGGACCCGATCTGGGTCGCCAGGCGGATCCGCTGAGCCTCGCCGCCCGACAGGGTGGAGCTGGTGCGGTCGACGGTCAGGTAATCGAGGCCTACGTCGACGAGGAAGCCCAGCCGGGCCGTGATCTCCTTGAGCACCTGGCGGGCAATCGTCGTTTCGCGCTCGTTGAGCTGGGCGGGCAGGTCGCTGCTCCAGCGCAGTGCTGCGCTCACCGAGAGCCCGGCCACATCCGCAATCGTGCGGCCACCGATCGTCACCGCCAGCGCTTCGGCCTTGAGCCGCCGCCCGCCGCAGGCCGGACAGGGTCGCTCGACCATGAACTTCTCGAGCTCCGACTTGACGAAATCGGACTCCGTCTCCCGGTAGCGCCGCTCGAGGTTGGGGACGATCCCCTCGAACGTGGCCGTGAACGTGTTCGAGCCACCGCTGCCGCGGTAGGCGATTCGAACCTGCTCGCCACGCGGCGCGAAGAGCAGGTGCTGGAGGGCTTCGGCCGGCAGATCGGCGATCGGGGCTGCCGGGTCCCAGCCGTGCGCCTTGGTGACCGCCTCGGCCACCTTCCCAAACCAGGAATCGGCCATGGGCATCCGTGCCCATGGCCGCATCAGGGCGCCCTTTGCCACTGAAAGGCTGCGGTCAGGGACGACCCGATCCGGGTCGACCTCGAGCCGGATCCCGAGCCCCGTGCAGGTGGGACAGGCACCGTGCGGCGAGTTGAAGCTGAAGGAGCGGGGCTCGAGCTCCTCGATCATGGTGCCGTCGAAGGGACAGGTGTAATGCTCGCTGAAGCGCTGCTCCTCGAAGGTGCCCGCGTCGGCCGGGGCTGCCGTCATGACGCCCTCGCCCAGGCGAAGCGCCGTCTCGACCGAGTCGGCCAGGCGGGCAGCGTCAGGGTTGGGATGGTCCGGCCCGTACGGGCGGCCTTCGTCGTCCGCGTGGCGGACCACCAGCCGGTCCACCACGACCTCGATGGTGTGGCGCTTGTAGCGGTCCAGCGACTTGACCTCGTCCAGGTCGAGCAGCTCGCCATCAACGCGAACGCGCACGAATCCCTGCCGCCGCGCTGCCTCGAAGACTCGGTCGCCCTCGGTCTTGCGATCCTTGACAAGCGGCCCCAGGACCAGCAGACGGCTTCCATCCGGCATGGCCTGGATGCGGTCGACGATCTGGGGGACGCTCTGGCGCGCGATCTCACGGCCGCAGACCGGGCAGTGCGGACGGCCGGCGCGGGCGAAGAGCAGCCGGAGGTAGTCGTAGATCTCCGTGACGGTGCCGACTGTCGACCTCGGGTTGCGGCTGGCCCCCTTCTGGTCGATCGAGATGGCCGGACTCAGCCCGTCGATCTGGTCGACGTCCGGCTTCTCCATCTGGCCGAGGAATTGGCGGGCGTAGGCGCTCAGGCTCTCGACGTATCGGCGCTGCCCTTCCGCGTAGATCGTGTCGAAGGCAAGGCTCGATTTGCCGCTCCCGGACAGCCCGGTGATGACAATCAGGCGATCACGGGGCAGCTCGACGGAGATGTTCTTGAGGTTGTGCTCGCGGGCACCGCGGACAACCAGGGAGTCCTGAGCCATGCCCGGCCAGTGTAGCGGCGTCGGCCGAAACCGAACAGACGTTCTCGCGACGCGGGCCCGCCGCACGGCACGCCACACCCAGCGGCCCTGCGGCCCCAGCGACCCGGTCGTTCTGCCCACCTGCTCCCTGGCCGCGCGTTATCCGTCCGCAGAGCGGCAATCAGGGTCATACGCGCGGCATGAGAGCACTAACGGAAGTAGGCGCTCTATGTCGACCTCGTGCCGCGCCTTGACGCACCTCGCGCACGCCATTCGGCGGGCTCTCCACGCTCAGGTCCTCCACTCCCGGCCGTGGCGTGGCTCACGTCTGTGGACTGCTGCGGCCCGGACGCGCTTGGGAGTGGGCAAATTTCCGCTAGCGCTCAGATCGCGGTCAATTGTCCAGAAGGACAGGGCAGCGACCGGGACCGCAGGATCGCGCAGCCATGATCGCAAGGTGCGTCCATCGCGCGGAAATGCGGCACGAAGGACGGCGGCGTGCCGCTGGACACGCCGCCAATTTGTCTTTGTATCCGCGACGATCACCCAGGCGCTGACCGCGAGCGGGTCCCAGCCTCGCTCGCGCGCGATGCGAGCCGCAAGCCGGCGTTTGCGGTCGACCGTCCGATGAGCTCCTGAACGCGACGATGTCGGTCTTCAGCTCGATGACGAGCAGGGCGCGCCGTCCCGGATGCCAGGCCAGGATGTCGATGATGCCGCGCTCACCGTAGATGGCGAACGAGACCTCCGGCGCAAATACCCAGCCGGACAATGCCTGCAGGTACCGGGCGAGCGACTCGTGCAGAGCCGAGTGCCCGGCATTGAGCAGCCGGTCGAGGTCCCCACCACGCCAGCGGGCACGAACCTCGAGACGGACTTCCAGCGCCGCGGCCACACGAAGCGCAGTCCCGAATCTGAGCTCATCGAGCCGGCCGCGTTCGATCAGGGAGACCGCGGACCGCGACACGCGCTCGATGGGCCAGCTGCGCCTGCGTCAGCCGACGCCGGATCCGCACGGCACGCACGGAGGCTCCGACTCGCTGTGCGTCCAGCATTGGACGATGGTGATCGTGAGCAGTTACGTCGCGGTTGCCCGCCGTGCGCAGTGACGGGGCAATGCTCGCCGCATATTCACTCGCCAGGTCCAGCCAGAGCTGCCCACACACGGTTCCTTGCTGAAACCTGCGGCGCCCGGGACCGGCACTTACGTATGAGTGACAAGGCACGCCAATCTGTCACCCTGCCGAGTCCTATGACCGACAACGCCACGCCTGACCCGAGCAATCTTTCCCCCGGCGAGCAGCTGCTCGCGGGGCGTTACCGGCTGCTCGAGAAGATCGGCGAAGGCGGTGCGGCCGAGGTCTTTCGCGCCCGAGACGAGCGCCTGGACCGGGATGTCGCCATGAAGCTTCTGCGGTCCGAGGTCGGCTTGGATGAGTCGGCGCGCGCGCGATTCCGGGCGGAGGCTCAGATCGCGGGCTCGCTCTCCCATCCCAACGTCGTCACCGTCTTCGACTACGGCTCCGCCGATGACGGAACGACCTTCGTGGCAATGCAGTACGTCCCGGGCGAAAGCCTCCGGCAGGTCGTGCTACGTCGCGGGAAGCTCACCTCGCGCGAGGCTGCGCAGATCTGTCGCCAGGTGGCCGCCGGCTTGGGAGCGGCTCACGCCAAGTCGATCGTCCATCGGGATGTGAAGCCGCAGAACATCCTCGTCGACCGCTCCGGCGTGGTCCGCCTGGCCGACTTTGGCATCGTGCGCGCGCTCTCGACCGCTGCCGCCACGACCAGCGGTCTGGGCTTTGGGACGCCGGCGTACCTGGCACCCGAGCAGGCCCTCGAGCAGGAGGTGGGCCCGGCCGCCGACGTCTACTCGATGGGGTGCGTCCTCTACGAGCTGCTGGGCGGGCGCTTGCCGTTCGAGGCAGACAACCCGGCGGGCGTTGTCTACAAGCAGATCTACGAGGAGCCCCGGCCGCTCCGCGAACTCGCCCCCGATGTGGACGGGGAGCTCGAGGCGATCGTCATGCGCTGCCTGGCCAAGGACCCGGCTAACCGCTTCCCGGATGGTGGCGCCCTGGCCGCGGCGCTCGATTCGGTTGCTACGCGGCTGGACCGGGGCTCGCGCGATGAGTCACCGACGGCTGTGGTGCCGGTCGTCACGGCGGATGCAACGCGCGCCTGGACGCTCCCTGGGGCCACGCCGCTTCAGCGGACACCTGTGGCACAGCGTGCGGTGCTCTACGCCCAGCCGGTTGCTCCTCGTCCCCGGGAAGGCGTGCGCTACGAACGTCGCCGGGCCCAGGAGGATCCTGCCTGGGCGGCGCCACTCGTGCTGCTCATTTTGGCGGCCCTGGCCGTCCTCGCCGGCGCTCTGATCGCTCCTCAGCTGCTGGGGGACGATTCCGCTGGAGGCGCGGCGGTGGCACCCACCGCGTCCGAGACGGCCCAGCCGGCAACCGAGGGGCCGACGGACGAGCCGACGGAAGAGCCGACTCCTGAGCCAACGGAGGCCGCGACCGAACAGCCGACCCCCGAGCCAACCGAAGAGCCGACGCCGGAGCCCACCCCCGAACCTACCCTCGACCCCACCCCCGAACCTACCCTCGAGCCCACCCCCCTGCCCACGCCCGTCCCCACGCAAGCGCCGACCACGCCGCCCGCCGACGAGGTCGCGATCGAGATTGCCGACACCGATTTTGCGGGTGGCTTCACCAGCAACGACGGGCGCTACCACGGACGAACGGCCCGCTGGGTCTACGGCCGTGGGACCGACTTCCACACCATGACGACCTCCTTCCGAGTCAACCGCCAGGGCACCGGTCGGGCCCGACTGGAGCTGACCGGCCTGGACTCGGAGGACGACCCCAAGACGCCCATGCGGATCACCCTGAACGAGCAGCTGTTCTACGAGGGGCCCAACCCGCTTCCCAACGACGCCTGCTGCGGCGGCGACGGGCCCGGGAACTGGGGCACGGTCGTGTTCGAGTTTCCCGTCGAGGCGCTGCGGCAAGGCAACAACACGCTGATTATCCAGAACCTGGACCCCAGCAACCGGATCAACTTCCCGATTTTCATCATGGTCGACGAGCTCGTGATCCGCTATCAGCGGGCCAACTAGGCCAACGCCCCTATCCCACTGTGCGCCAGGAGGTATCGATGTCGAGAAGAGCGGGAGTCATGGCAGCCCTCGTCGCGTTGCTCGTGGTGGGGATGCTGCCGGGCCTGGCCGAGGCCCGCACGAACAATCGCACCAAGCCGGTGCTCTTCATCCACGGTCTCGACGCCTTCGGAGATCCCGGCGCTGACTGCGCCAGCTACTGGAACGACATGGAGCGGAAGTTCCGCGACTGGGGACACACCGGCCCACTGATCGAGCTGAGCTTCTACCGCTACGACACGAACTGCGACCACACCATCAACCATCACGGCAGCCACTCGCGCCACTACGCCTCCGGCCACTACAGCACGGGCGGCCACGGCGCCAACACCGACATCCGGCACCTGGCCTACCACCTTGGGTGGTACATCTACTCCCACTTCACCAGCGAAGGTCGCACCGTCGACGTGGTCGCACACTCGATGGGTGGACTGATCATCCGCTATGCCCTGGCGCAGGTGCAGCGCGGCCACGTCGCCTTCCCGCCGCGGCTGCTCGTCGAGGACGCTGTCACCATGGGCACGCCGCATCGCGGCGCGCGTGCGCTGGTCTACCTGTGCCCGTACACCCAGTGTGACCAGATGGAGCCGGGGTCCGGCTTCATCGGTTGGCTGGCCGACCACGCACCGGAGCCCGATGGTGCCGGCGGCACCGATTGGTCGGCCTTCGGTTCGCATGCGGACAACCTAGTGGACGAGGATTCGGCCGTCGGGATGGCCGCCTGTCACAAGGTCAAGTGGCTCAGCTCCTCCGGCATCGAGCACGGCGACTTCATGCACGTCCGATCCGGCGCCAACTCCACGGAGACGAGCGCGGATGTCCAGCGCCGGAGCTGTCCTGGCGACTGGGTGACCGATTACACCTCGCACTGGCCGGTGCGTCGTGCCGAACTGGCGGTGACCTTCGGGGATCGTTAGCGAGCGCGCCTGGGAACCGCCCGGAGGGTCGTGTCGTCGTTGCGGGCATGGTCAATCGAACCCGGAACACAGCCTTGCTCGGAACCGCCCTTCTGATCGCCGCATGCACTGCGGCCACCCCACCAACCCCCGCCGCGTCGTCCGCGCCGTCCGCACCGCTCGCACCCGAGTCCCAGGCGGTCGGCCAAGCCCGCGCGGAGACGGTCGAGGGCAACTTCCGGCTCGCGATCAACGCCGGACGAGCTACCTACCAGGCGGGCGAACCGATCGAGATGGAGGCGGCCCTCACCTACGGGGGCCCCGAGCCCGAAGTCCGGGTGTGGGGCTCGGGTTCAGGCGTCGTGCACTTTGCGATCGAGCAGGTGAACGGGCCTCTTGCCATGGGACCGGCGGCCACGGACGACTGCGTACCCCATCAGATGCTTCGGGGTCAGCCCAAGACCGTGCCCTTCACGAAATCAGGCGGCTTCTCTGCCGACGATCCAGACGCAGACTTCTGGCGCGACTTCTTCTCCGACCCACAGCTGCGCCTACCGGCCGGACAGTGGCGGGTCATCGCCAAGGCTTCGTTTTTGGGGCCCGACTGCAGCCTTCCCGAGACTGCCCTGGACGCCGGGGTGACGATCACCGTTCAGTAGTCGACCCTGGAGTCGACCCTCGCGGGCGAGGGCCTCAGCGCCGACGGCGGGGGCGCGCTCCGGTCCGCTTGATCACGTTCGGTGTGACGCTGCGGTCCCAGGTGGGCTGGTTGATCCACCGTGCCATCCAGCCCTGGTCGTCGCCTTCGTGCTCGTCGCGAATGCCCGGGAACCAGTCCGCCGCCGTGTTCTCATCGTGAGCCTCCAGTCCGTCACCCGGCTCTTCTCCGGCCTCCAGAAC
>JACDFU010000201.1 GCA_013815585.1 Chloroflexota bacterium | reverse complement strand
CCTCGTTCCACCGCCGGAGCCCCCGCCGCAGATCGTGCCGCGCTCCGTGACCCTCGCAGAGCGAGCGGCCGCCATCCGAGCTGCGCTCCGCGAAGCGCCTGCCGTTGTCCTGCAGGAGCTCCTCGCTGGCGTCCGTGACCGGGTCGTGCTTGCCGTCACCTTCCTTGCGCTGCTCGAGCTGGTGAAGCGCCGTGAGCTCACCGTCGAGCAAGAGCGCCCCTGGGGACCCATCCTCTGCCGCAGGATTCCGTGAGCGACGATCAGACGCTGCAGGCCGATCCGCTGCAGGCCGGTGCGCTGCAGGCCGATCCGCCTGAGCAGGATGCGGATCAGGAAGTCGTGGAGCGGCTGGCGGGTGCCGCCCCGGGCCCCGGCGAGGCTGACCTCACTGCGTTACAGCTGGAGGCGCTGCTCTTCGTGGCCGAGCGACCGCTGGATCGTCGCGAGATCGGCCGGCTGAGCGGCGTTGATGCCGCCACCGTGGATGCGCGGCTGGGCGACCTCGAGGTGCTGCTCAGGGAGCGCGGGATTCGGCTCGCGTCGGCGGGCGAGCGCGTCGAGCTCGTGACGGCTCCCGAAGCTGGAGAGCTGATCGCCCGCTATGCGGGCTCCGACCGAATTCGGCTCTCCTCGGCCGCTCTCGAGACGCTGGCGATCGTCGCCTATCGACAGCCGGTGACCCGCGGCTTGATCGAGCGGATCCGGGGCGTCGACTCCGACTACGTGCTGCGCAGCCTGCTGCACCGCCGACTGATCGTCGAGCAGGGGAGGGCCGAGACAGTTGGCCGCCCCTTCCTCTACGGAACGAGCTTCGACTTCCTCGAGCGCTTTGGTCTTACCTCGCTCGACGAGCTGCCAGTGCTCGACGCGGAGATCGCAGGCCGGCTGGCCGAGCTGCCGGCCGCCGACGGCTCCGACGATGCCGAGCAGGCGCCCCAGGCCGGCGCCCAGGCGGATGCGGTCGGCATTCCGATTTCGGGTGACTGAGGTCCGCATCCGCATCCACAAGGCGCTGGCCGACGCCGGCGTCGCCTCCCGGCGCAGTGCGGAGCTGCTCGTCGCTGCCGGGAGGGTGCGCGTGAATGGTGAGCCGGCGCAGATCGGACAGCGCGTCGATCCGCAGCGTGACGCCATCGTGGTAGACGGGCAGCCGCTGGCGGCGGCCGCAGCCCACGTCTACATTGCGCTCAATAAGCCCCCGGGCGTGACGAGCACCGTGGACGACCGGCACGCGGAGCGGACAGTCCTGGACCTCCTGCCGCCGGATCTTCGCCGCGGGAAGGAGCGCCTCTACCCCGTGGGCCGGCTCGATCGCGAGTCGGAGGGCCTGATCCTGCTGACCAACGACGGCGCGTGGGCGCAGCGACTGCTCCACCCGCGATACGAGGTCGAGCGCGAGTACGCGGTCGGATTGGCGCGGCCATTGACCCGCGAGCAGGCGGCTCGTCTCGGGGAAGGGATTCAGCTCGAGGAGGGCCTCGCGCGGCTCCATCACCTGCGCGAGGCAACGACCACCGAGATCGACAAGCTCCGGGCCGCCACCGAAGGGAATGAGCGGCGCCTCATCTGGTACCGGACGGTTCTGCGGCAGGGCTGGCGCCGCCAGCTCCGTCGCATGTTCGCCGAGGTGGGTAACCCCGTGACCCGGCTCGTGCGGGTCCGGATTGGGACCCTGCGGATCGACGGGCTGCGCCCTGGTCAGGCTCGTAGGATGAGCGGCCGCGATGCCGCGCGCGTTGCTCCGCCGGTTGCGAGGGACCACGAGCCCGAGACGGCTCGCCCGGCCGGTCCGGGCATCAGCCCGACGCTCGTCGTGTCGCTGGACGGACCGGGCTCCAGTGGCAAGAGCAGCGTCGGCGCAGGTGCCGCTGCACGACTGGGGTTCCGCTTCTGCGACACGGGCCTCCTGTACAGGGCGCTCACGTGGTTGGCCATGGAGAGGAGGCTGGACCTCGACGACTCCGACGCCCTCGTTGCGCTGGTCCCGGAGATCGAGCTGACGGAGGACGAGGGAGGTCGGCTCACCCGGGTGCGAACGAGCCAGCGGGATGTGACGGAGCTCGTCAGGGAGCCGCGCGTTGACCGCCAGGTGAGCCGGGTCGCCCTCCAGTCAGTGGTCCGCGAGGCGCTCCTCCCGGTACAGCGGGCGCTCGCTGCGGGGGGGCGCATCATCATGGCCGGGCGCGACATCGGCAGCGTCGTGCTTCCCGACGCAGACGTGAAGCTCTTCCTGGATGTCTCTCTTCCTGAGCGTGCTCGACGCCGGGCTGAAGAGCGCGGCCTCGAGGTCGAGCCCGACGCTGTCGCCGTGATCGAGGCCGACCTTCAGCGCCGTGATCAGATCGACACCACGCGCGAGGTGGCGCAGCTCCGCGTCCCGACCGACGCCATCGTGATCACCACCGACGGCAACACCCTGGAGCAGACGATCGAGGCGGTGGTTGCCGCGGTTCAGGCGGCGGCCGCACGGCCGAGATGAGCGGGCCGTCGCAGAGTCCTTCCTGGACGCCCGGCAAGCGGCTCTTCGCCGCGGTGGTGCGGGCCTTCCTCCGAAGCGTGTCGCGCGTTCGGGTCTCGGGTCTCGAGCATGTCCCGACGAGTGGGCCGCTGATCGTCGTGGCCAACCATGCCAGCAACAGCGACCCTGCCTTTGTCGGCGGCTGGCTCCAGCCGGCCCTGCGCCGTCCGATCGAGTTCCTGGCCAAGGAACAGCTGTTTCGCTGGCCGCTCAGCACTATCCTGCGAGCCCACGG
>JACDFU010000017.1:15354-27286 GCA_013815585.1 Chloroflexota bacterium | reverse complement strand
TCGCAGCCTTGGCCTTGGCGAGCGCGGTTTTCGAGGCCGCCACGATCTCCCCGCCGTCGGTATGGTGGAGCTCTGGATCCGAGCGGAGGCTGTCCAGGATCGTCGGCAGGTCCGTGGTGCCGAGGACTTCGCTTCCTAGCTCGCGGTACTCCCTGGCCAGGCTCTCCACCTGCGCCAGGCCGATGTCGTGGATCTCCTGGGCGGCGAAGGGCATGGTCGTGTAGAAGCGGATGGTGCGCGCGTACGTGTCGGCGCCGTCGGCCAGCCACTGGAGCCCGCACCGGTCGTCGGGACGGCCCTGCGGCGCGATCTCGTCCCTAAGGACGTCGCGGTAGACGGCCATGGCTGGGCGCACGCGGCCATCAACTGCGGCTCGCAGACGACTCCTCCAGGCTGCCGGATCCGCCACCTCGTCGGGCGCCGCCAAGGCCAGGAGCGGGTCGTCATCCACCGGGGCTGCCAGCCAGGCGTCGAGCTGGGCAACCGTCGCGTCGACGGCGAAGCGGGCAGGCGTCCGTCCACGAGCGACGCCTTCCCGGTGTCGCTCGGCGAGATCGCGAAACATCCTCCCGATGCCCTGCATCTTCCCGACCATGGCTTCTGCGACCTCCGCGGACGGGATGCCGAGCTTTGGTAGGGTGACCGGCAGCATTGCCTGGGGGCCGAAGATCGGATCGACGTCCAGCTCGGCCAGCCGGGACTCGGCGAAATCGGAGCGCGCCGTGGCATCCCAGGCGAGCATCTCGCGGCTAATTCTCTGCTCGCGGTCGAGATCGACGTCCGCGATCGCTTCCGCGCGGTGCGCGAACGACCTCGCCTCAGCGATCTGCCGGTCCTCAGCCTCACGGCTGAGGTCTTCGAACCTGTCGGCGTAGCCGTATTCGCCGTTCATGTGGGCCCAGGTGGGCCAGGTTCGTTGGCGGAAGTCGTAGTAGTCGCGGGCAAGCGACTCCAGATCGTCCGGCATGCTCCACGTCTCCACAGCGGCAATCGGGATCGGCGGCACATCCTAGCGGCCGCGGCTTGTACGCCGGTTATGAGCCGGAGGGTTAGTACCCGCCTCGGCGCAACACGCTGGCGAAGATCAGCTCCTTGTGGATGGGCTCGGTGCCCTCGACGATCGCGGTGTGGCGCGCGTCCCGGAAGAGCTTCTCGACCAGGCTCTGGCCTGTGTAGCCCACGCTGCCCAGCATCACCGAGGCAGCCTCCGTCACGCGCATGACCATCTGGCCCGCGTAGAGCTTGGCGATGCTCGCCTCCTTCGCGTGGTCGAGCCCGCGGTCGTAGTTGCTGGCGGAGAGCTGGACGAGCGCTCGCGCGGCGGCGATGTCCTTTTCCATCTCAGCGATCCTGAAGCGGTAGTCCTGGAGCTTCACGAGCTTGTCGCCGTAGAGGCGTCGCTTGGTGCCGTAGGCAAGGACCTCGTCCCGGGCGCGGCGCGCGATCCCCACCGCGATGGCCGCGATCCCCGTCCGCGACTGGCTGAGGCTCTGGATCATGAGCGAGAGCCCGCCGCCCTCCTCGCCAAGACGAAGATCGGCTGGCAGCTGAACGTTGCGCAGTTCCAGCGGGGACAGATTCATCGAGCGAAGGCCCAGCGTTTGCCAGCGCTCGCCGACCTTCACTCCCGGCATGTCCGTCGGCACGAGGAACCAGGTGAGGGCGTCGTTCGAACGACCGGCGGCCGGCCCTGTGCGGGCGACCACGATCACGTACGCCGCGTGCCCCAGGTTCGAGCTGTATTCCTTCCGGCCCTCGAGAACATAGCCGCCGTCGACCGCGGTTGCTGAGGTTTCGACTGCCAGCAGGTCGCTGCCGGCCCCACGCTCCGATGCTGCGAACGAGGTCACCACTGGCTCGCTCAGGATCTGCTTCAGGAAGGCGGAGCGGCGGGGCTCGGCGAGGTTCGCCAGAACGACGCGATTGAAGAAGACCGGCAGCATGATGAGGCTCGCGGTCGCTGCGCAAGCGTACGCAAGTTCCTCGGCCACCAGACAGCCGTCCGCCATGTAGGCGGCGCCTTCCTGCCCGGTCTCCGGCACGAACTGTGCGGCGAATCCCCGGTCCCAGAAGGCTCGATAGGCCTGCAGGGGAGAGGTGCCGAGCAGGTCGTGCTCGAGGGCGATCGGGCTGATCTCATCGGCGGCGAACCGGCGGATCGTGGAGCGGAGCTCCTCGCCGGTGCGGGCCGGAATGTCAAGGTCCGCGCGATGGCCATTGGCCTGCGGCCGCTCGGCCTGTCGGGTGGGCAGATTCGTGGCTACAGAGGATTTCACGAGTGAAGGCCTTCTCCTTTGGGCGTCCCGACGGTGACGGGGGAAGCGTAGTACCGGCGGAACGTACCCGTCGCAGGTTCGTGCGGCCCGCGTCTTCGGATCATTGGCATGCCGACTTTCTCTCAACTCGCGGGTTGTACGATCCCGCCCGTGTCGGCCGCCACCGAGCGACGAACGACAAGGCGCGCCGAGCCCCAGGCGCGCGGCCACTGGCCAGCCGGCTGGAGAGCCGCCCCTGGCGAGCCATGGTGACGCATGCGCCGTACCTCGTGGGTGCTCTCGCGGCCGCGCTGATGGCTGGGCCGCCGCTGTTGCAGCCTCACCTCCTGGCCGGCCACGACGCACCCATCTATGTCACGCGCTCGGTCGAGTTCGACGCCGCCTTGCGCGACGGCATCCTGTTGCCGCGCTGGGCCCCCGACCTTGGGCACGGCTACGGGGAGCCGACCTTCCTCTACCAGCCGCCGCTCTTCTACTACCTGACCTCGCTCGCACACGCGGTCGGGTTCGACTTCCTCGCGGCCGAGAACGTGGCCACGCTCCTGCTCCTGGGCATCGCGGTGAGCGCGATGTATCTGCTGGCTTCCGACGCCTTTGGACGTCTTGGGGGATTGGTGGCAGCCGTCGCCTACGCCTTCTCCGAGTACCTGCTGGTGGTCCTCTACGTGCGCCACGCGCTCGCCGACTTCGCCGCGTTCGCGTTCCTGCCGATCGCCGCCTGGGGCATCCTCGGTACGGTCACGCGAGCGAGCCGCGGTCATCTCGTGGTCGGCGCGGCCGGTGTGGCGCTGGTGCTCCTCAGCAGCGTCAGCGTTTCCATCGTGGCGCTGCCTGCCTTCGGGATCCTTGTCGGGTGGCTGGCTTTGACAGCGGCCCCAAGGCGCGTTGCTGCCGCGCTGCGGGGTGCCTGGGCGCTCGCATTGGGTCTCGGTCTGGCGGCGATCTTCTGGCTGCCTGCCTACCTGGAGCGCGGCCTCGTTCACTTCGAGAATCTCACCAGGCAATGGAGCGACTTTCGGCGTCACTTCCTGTCGGCCGAACAGCTCGTCATCCCCGACTGGGGCTATGGCTTCTCGGAGCCCGGCGCCGCAGCCGACGGCATGAGCTTCGCCGTCGGCCCTGTACACCTGGGCCTCATCGGAGCGGGGCTGCTGCTTCTTCCCAGCATCTGGCGGATGTCGCGGCTCGCCGGATCGCTGCTCGGCTTCGTCCTGCTCGCTTCGGCAGTGGCTGCCTTCCTGGCCACGTCGGTCGCAGAGCCGATCTGGCACGCGGTGGCGCTGCTTCAACCGCTGCAGTTCCCGTGGCGCTACCTGTCGCTGGTGGCGATGACCACGTCGCTCGCCTGCGGCGGCGCGTTCGTGGCGCTCCGCCGCTGGCACTGGCCTGCCGGGCCATTGCTGGCGGCCGTGGCGTGCCTGCTGATCGTGGCCTGGGGGATCGGGCACGCCAGGCCATCGGGCAACCGGGCCGTTCCGGTCGAGCAGTACACGCCCGCCCTGATCGCGGCGAGAAACGTCAAGGACGTTGCCGCGGCCGAGATGGAGCCGGCCGCGATGCGCTGGTTCCCGCGTGAGCCGGCGACGCGCCCCGCTCGTATTCTCCAGGGACGCGGAACCATCGTGCCTGTGACTACGAGATCCGCGGACCGAGCATTCCGGGTGCAGGCCGCGGAAGAAGTCCAGCTGAGCCTGGAGATTTTCTCGTTTCCCGGCTGGAACGTCCTGGTCAACGGGCTGCCGGCCACCCCCTCCGCCGACAACCCGGAGGCGATCATGCGCCTCGTCCTGCCGCCCGGGAACCACGAGGTCCGTATGGCCTTTGGCGACACCCCGGTGCGGACTGCCGCCGCTGGCGTATCAATGATCGCGGCGGTCCTGGCCGTGATGACGATCGTGTGGCCCCGGATGGGCCGGCGGCTGCGGCTACGATGGCCGACGAAGAGCGCTCCAGGCACTCGAGCCGGAAACGCGTCGGATGCGATCAGGAGAGATGCCAGGATGGCTGAACAGGACAGGGACCAGACCGGCGTGGGAACGCCCCGGTCGGGCGATGGACCAGGGTCGGGCGCCGACCGTACCGAGAAGCAGGGATCAGGCCGCGTCGAGGACGATGCGATCGTGACGGGTGCCAGCACGAGTGCCGGGCCGGGGAGCGACCCGGCTCATGGCGGCATGAACCGAAGTGGAAGCGGCGGCTCGGGAGGATCCGGCGCCGAAAGCGGCGCGGAGGAGGGGACGAGCGGCGAGACGATGAACGAGATGCTCACCGGGGAGTCAGGTTCGGGCGACCGCCCGGGCGGTTAGTCCGCCGGCGCCCCAACTCAGGCGCTGCGGCGCTGCTCGGGGACGGCGGTGCGCTCCTGCCGCGCGGCACTCACGTTTGCCTCGAGGTCGCTCATGAGGCCATCAAGCTGCGAGCTTCCACCAGCCGCTGGGGCCTGGGCGCTGGAGGCGCCCGCGTCGACTGACACCGCGGGTGCGATCACATACCCTCGTTCGGCCAGGCGGTCAACGATCGCCGAGGGCGTGAGCCTGGCGCTGTTCGACCACCATTCGGGAGGCGCCATCGCCTCCTTGAGAATCTCGACTGCGTCGTCCTTCAACGTCCGACCTCCCGATGATCAGCGGTTGTCGGCCTCAGGATTGACGACCTGAGCGGTATTGGCAACTGGTCCGTTCGATGTAACCTCAAGGTCCCCCTCGGGCACGATCGTGAGCCGTTCCTTGCGCACAGTGTCCGTCACGGTCTGCGTCTCGGTTCGCTGGACCTTGCGAATCTCGATTTCCTCGACCACGTACGGGACCTTCCGGACCTCCAATCGCTCCTCGATGATCGGCACCACGATCAGGTCGCCCTCGAAGTAGGCCGCATCCTGTTCGCCGCCGGCCCGATCGGCAGGCCGGCTGCCCAGCTCGATCTCGTCGCGGGTGACCTCGACGTCAATGGAGGCGGGTTCCTGGTAGGTCTCCTTCTCGAAGCGCACCGCGCCCGCGCGGCGTTCCGCGGTGTTTACCCGGAGCTGTTCCTCGAGACGCTGGAGCCGAGTCGTTTCGTCATCGCGGGATTCCATGGGGCTGGCACCTCGGGTGGCAAGGCTGGGGTTCTGACCGCCGCGGGAATGTCCCGGAGGCGTTGGCAGTCTGGTCTTTGGGCCCGGCGGGGCGGAGCAACCGCCCATCCTCGATCTTGCAGGTCGGTTACAACGATCCGGTCTTCCTGGCCGACCAGCCACGACCCGGAAGCCGACGCCATCCCCCGGCGCTTCGTCACGTCCTTGCAAGAGATGGCCGGCCGGCCCGGGGTCGCTTTATCCGCCGGCCTGGCGCACGATCCGGGCCATGATTGGCACCATGCTCCGATTCTTCGTGCTTCGCGTCCTGGGCGGCCGAGCAGCCCTGGTGATCGCGGCGATCGGCTTCCTGATGGGCCGGCGACAGCGCAACCGCCTGACACCCGAGGAGCACCGCGAGCGCTACCGGACCCGGTAGTCGCCACTGCCGGAGCCGTCCGACCACCGGGCGGTCGAGCTCCGAACCGGGGCCAGAGGCCTTGGCCCGTCCGGCGCTAGACTCGCCCGCATGAAGTCCAGGCCCGAGCGTGGGCGCCTCGCCCCATCTCGTCTCGGGCTCGCATTCCGGCTTCTGATCGTTGCCGTCCTTGCCAGCTCCTCCGTGCAGCCGGCAGTGGCGGCTCGCGAGGGCGACGTGCATCTGCGGATCACCGGCGCCTTCCCGTCGTCGTGGGATCCCGCGCTCCAGGGAGATGCAGCCTCGGCCTCCACGCTTGCCCAGGTCTTCGAGGGCCTCACCGCGCTCGATGCCAACGCCGTGGTCCAGCCCGCCCTCGCCGAGTCGTGGCTGATCGAGGAAGAGGGCAGACGGATCACGTTCCGGCTACGGCCAGACATCCGCTACAGCGACGGTTCCCCGATCACAGCCGACGACGTCGTATCCAGCTGGCTCCGGCTCATCGACCCCGAACGCCGGTCCCCGCTGGCCAGCCTGCTCGACGACGTTGTCGGGGCAGCCCAGTATGGGCGGGGCGAGGGAGCGGCCGACGGCGTGGGTCTTCGAGCCGAGGGCGATCGGGTGGTCGTCGAGCTGCAGCGCGCA
Organism: Chloroflexota bacterium; assembly: GCA_013815585.1. Classification (GTDB taxonomy): domain Bacteria; phylum Chloroflexota; class Limnocylindria; order Limnocylindrales; family CSP1-4; genus JACDFU01. The sequence goes on along the minus strand of JACDFU010000017.1, from coordinate 20,895 downwards.
GCGAGCTACTTTCTATCGGTCACGTCTTCGCCGTCGCTGGCCGTGGTCCCGACGGACGGAGTCGAAGCACTCGCCGGAGCGGAGCTCCCGGCCGGCATGGTGGTCTCAGGCGCCTACGTCCCAACCGAGCAGACACTCACGGGCATTCGACTGGAGGCGAACGAGGCCTACTGGGCCGGTCCGGCTCCGCTCAGGACGATCGAGCTCGTCGCCGATCTCGAGGGACGCAGCCCCGTGGAGTCGTTCGAAAATGGGGAGATCGACTTCACCCAGATCAGCTCCTCGGACGCCTCCTGGCTGCGCTACGACGAAACGCTGGGGCCGCAGCTCCGACAGATCGACAGCCTCTCGGTCGACTACTACGGCTTCGACACCTCCTCGCCGCCCTTCGACGACGCGCGCGTGCGCCGAGCCTTTGCGCATGCGGTCGACTGGGACCGCCTCGTGCGGCTCGGCAATGCGACTGCCGAGCCTGCGGCATCGCTCATTCCGCCGGGCATCGCCGGTCGAAGCGAGAGCGATTTCTCGCCGACGTACGACCCGGATGCGGCGCGCGACCTCCTGGCCGAGGCGGGCTTCCCGCGCGGTGAAGGTTTCCCTGAAGTCACGCTGACGACCTCCGGCTACGGTACCGACGAGGCAATCGCCCAAGAGGTCGAGACGGTGCTGGGCGTGGAGCTGGCCGTCGAACAGATGGGCTTCGAGGCCTACTTCGAGCGGCTGGAGGACGACCCGCCGGCGTTCTGGGCCCTCTCCTGGATTGCCGACTACCCGGCGCCGCACGATTTTCTGGGGCTGCTTCTCGGGAGCGATAGCGGCAACAACTACGGCGGCTGGTCGAATCAGGCGTTCGACGAAGCCATCGCGACGGCAGCGGAAACGGTTGACGTCGCGGACCAGGAGCGAGCCTACGATGCGGCGCAGGAGATCGTGCGCGAGGAGGTGCCGGTCATCCCGCTCAGCTACGGCGAAAGCTGGGCGCTGAGCCACCGGGAGCTTCTCGGCGCGAATGAGGCAGGCACTGGGATCGTCCGTTTCGCGGGACTGGATTGGGCGGACCGATGAGCCGGCCTGCCCGCCGCCTCATCGTCTCCGCGTCCCTCGTCCTGGTCGCCCAGGTGGCCCTGGGATCCCCGACCGCCCGCGGGGCCGAGCCGATCTTTGAGACCCCAACTGCCGCCGCGGAGCTCGGTCGGCCGATCGTCTTCAGCACCGACTTCGAGGCCGACGCCGAGCCGATGCGCGTTGAGCTGCTCACCCGGGTGGCAGGCCCCGGCGCCTTCGTTGAGGAGGCCGAGGTGGTCGGTGACGGTGGGCGTTATAGCGCCAGCGTGACCCGGGACGGCCACGTGCCGCCCAATACCACCTTCCGGTACCGCTTCCGGGTGACCATGTCGGCCACCGAGACGTTCCTCAGCCAGGAGTCGAGCGTCACCGTGGTTGATCCACGGTTCGAGTTCCGGACCCTCGAGGGCGAGCACGTGCGGCTGCACTGGTACGAGGGCGATGAAGCCTTTGCCCGCCGGGCGCTGGAGATCGGGGACCGTGCCGTCGCCGACGTCTCGGAGCTTCTCGGGGTGCAGGAGGAGGAGCCCATCGACTTCTTCATCTACGCGGGCGAAGCAGAGTTCCGCGAAGCCCTGGGCCCGGGCACCCGTGAGAACGTCGGGGGCCAGGCGAATTCGGCGATCAGGACGCTGTTCGGGCTCATCGAGCCAACGCAGGTCGATTCCGAGTGGGTGCCGGTCCTCGTTCGGCACGAGCTGACCCACCTTGTCTTCAACACCGCGGTGGAGAACCCATATCACTTTCCGCCCCGCTGGCTGAACGAGGGGATCGCGGTCTACCTCTCCGAGGGGTACGGGGAGGGGGATCGTGGGGCCGTCGAGGATGCCCGCGCGAGCGATGCACTCATTCCACTCGACGGGCTGGAGGGTCAGTTCCCGACCACCCGTGAGCGGTTCTTCCTGGCCTATGCCGAGAGCGTCGCGGCCGTGGACTTCTTCATTCGGACCTATGGGCAGGACACGCTCGTCGAGCTGGTCCGAAGCTACGCGCGGGGACTGACCGACGACGAGGCCTTCACGGACGCAACCGGGGCGGATATGGCCGCCTTCAACGAGGCCTGGTTCGCGGATCTTCGCGCCTCAGGTGTCCCCGAGCCGTATGGGCCCCAGCCCGCACCCGCTGGCCCGGTTCCGCCCGGCTGGACGGGTGCCAGCGGTGAGTCCGCGTCAGGCTCGCCCGGTCCGCCCGCGGCCTCTCCTCGCTCGGCTGAGCCGGGTGCGTCGGACGATGGCGGGCAGGCCGCGCCGAGCAGGGGAGCCTCGAGGAGCCCGGTCGGGGAGCAGGCACCACAGCCCGAGAGCGGAGCCGAGACGGAGGGCGGGGGCCTGGGCCTGATGATCGGTCTAGGCGCGCTGGTTGTGCTGGGGGTTGGCCTGCTACTGCTCCGCCGGCGCCCATCGTCGTGACCCGGACCGAGGCCACCCCACCCGCAGCTTCGCCGCGCCGATTCTCCGTGGCGAGCTGGCAGGTCACGCTGGGGGTCGCGATGCTGGTGCTCGGCTTCCTCGTCGCGGCTCAACTCCAGGGCCAGGCGCCTCGCGTTCGCTACAGCACCCAGGAGCGACCGCCACTGGTGCAGACGGCCGAGGAGCTGCAGCTCGCGCAGGACCAGCTGAAGGCCCAGATCCTGTCGCTCCGCGAGCAGATCGCCGGAGCCCAGGTCTCGGCGGCCGGCAACGACGCCCGCGTCTCCCAGCTGAACGACGCCTTGCGCGAGGCCCGAACGTCCGCCGGCCTGCTCGAGATGGAAGGCCCTGGCATGGTCCTCCAGCTCGGCGACTCAACCCTTCCCGTCCCGCCGGACCGGGCACCCGGCGACTACCTCGTCTCGGCCAACGACCTGCGGGATCTCATCGGCGAGCTGTGGATTGCCGGCGCGGAGGCGGTCAGCGTCAACGGCGAGCGCATCGGTGTTGCCACCGCTATGACCGACATCGGGACCACCGTCCTGATCAACAGCGCGTACCTCCAGGCGCCGTACCGGGTCTCGGCAATCGGGCCCGATGAGATGTATGACCGGCTGACCACCTCGCCGAGCTTTCTGCAGTTCGTCGAGGGCCGTGTCTCGCCGTTCGGGCTGGAGCTTGGGGTCGCCCGGCCCGAGTCCGTCGCGGTCGCCGCCTATGCCGGCAACATCAACCTGGTCGAGAGCCGCGCCGTGGACAGCAGCGCGCCGCGATGAGAACCCGTCGCGGTCGCCTGGTGGTCACGGCCGTCGCCTTTCTGCTCGGCCTGCTGCTCGTGCTGCAGCTTCGCAGTCAGGTGACCGGTGCCGGGGTGGCCAATCTCACCGCGCAGGACATCACCACGCTGATCGCCAACCTCAACCTGCGCAACGGGCAGCTGCAACGCGAGGTCTCTCAGTTGGAGGGTCAGTTGCGCGACCTCGCCGCCCAGGAATCCAGGGGCGAGACGTCCGTGGGGGAGCTCGAGTCGGATCTTCGCCGCATCCGGCTGTGGAGCGGCCTCGAGCCGGTACAGGGTCGGGGCGCCATCATCTCCTTCGATGGGCCCATCGACGCGGATGCGGTCAACGACGTCCTCGACGAGCTGCGCAACGCCGGCGCAGAGGCATTGGCAGTGGACGAGACACGCGTCGTGCCGGGAATCGTGGTGGTGGGTGAGCCGACCCGGCTCTCCGTGGAGGGCGAGGCGATCCCTGCGCGTTTCCAGGTGCGCGCGATCGGCAGCCCCGTCAACCTGACCTCGATCCTCGTGCGCACCGGGGGCCTCGTGAGCCGCATTCAGACCACTCAGCCAGACGTGGTCGTGGAGGTTGCCGCGAGCGATGAGCCAATGGTTCTGCCGCGGACCCGCCGAGACCTCCATCCGGTCATTGGGCAGCCCCGCCTCTGAGTGTCGGGCGACCCCGCGACCCGACCGGCTGCTATCCTGCCGCGACGATGCCAGAGGTGGAACAGCGCGCCCTCGACACGTGTTCACAGCAGGGCGCCAGCTACGCCGACGTGCGCGTCGTCCGTCGCGAGGACGAGTCCATCTCGGTCAAGTCGGGCCGGGTAGAGGCCGTCTCCCTTGGTGAGAGCGAGGGCCTGGGCGTCAGGGTCCTCGTCGACGGTGCCTGGGGGTTCGCGTCCTCGAGCGTCCTGAACACCCGGGAGGCCGACCGTGTCGCCTCGGAGGCCGTGCGCATCGCCAGGGCCTCGGGCACAGCCCTTCGACAGCCGGCCGATCTCGACGACCGGGCACCCGCTCGGGGTCACTTCGCCACCCCGGTCGAGGAGGACCCCTTCGCACTCTCGCTCGAGACGAAGATCGGCGATCTTCTCGCGGCCGACGAGCGCATGCGCGCTGTCAAGGGCATCGCGTTCACGGAGTCGCTGTTTCACGCACAGCGTGAGCGGAAGAGCTTCGCGGCGACTGACGGCAGCCAGACCGAACAGGAGATCACCCACGTCGGCGCGGCCATCGAGGTCAATGCGGTCGAAGGCGATGAACTGCAGCGGCGGACATATCCCGACGCCGGCGGTGGATACCAGGCCGCGGGCTACGAATACATCCGGAGTCTCGATCTCGCTGGCCATGCCGAGGCGCTGGCCGAGGAATCGGTCAAGCTGTTGCGCGCGCCGCAATGCCCGTCCGGGCGATTCACGATCATCCTCGACCCCTCGCAGCTCTATCTCCAGATTCACGAGAGCTGTGGACACCCCACCGAGCTCGACCGTGTCTTCGGCACCGAGGCCTCGTATGCGGGAACGAGCTTTCTGACGACCGATCGGCTCGACGACGGGTTCATGTACGGCTCGGAGCTGGTCGACATCGTGGCTGACGCCACCGCCCCTGGGGGACTGGGCACCTTTGGCTGGGACGACGAGGGCGTCGAGGCGCAACAGGTGCCGCTGGTCAAGGAAGGCCGCTTCGTCGGCTATCTCTCCAGCCGGGAGACGGCTCCGCGCATCGGTCGGAAGAGCGGCGGCGCGATGCGCGCCGACGGATGGAACCGCATCCCGTTGATCCGGATGACCAACATCAATCTCCTGCCCAAGCCAGGCAAGAGCCTCGAAGAGATCGTCGAGGACACCGACGATGGGCTCTATCTCGCCTCCAATCGCAGCTGGAGCATCGACGACCGTCGACTGAACTTTCAGTTCGCCACGGAGGTGGCCTACGAGATCAAGGGCGGAAAGCGCGGCCAGCTCTACAAGAACCCGACCTATACGGGCATCACCTACGAGTTCTGGCGCTCCTGCGACGCAGTGGGCGACGAGCGCAGCTACCGGATGCTGGGCACTCCCAACTGCGGCAAGGGCGAGCCGGGCCAGCTGATGCACGTCGGCCACGCGGTCAGCGGTGCCCGCTTCCGCGATGTGCAGGTGGGGGTGGGGAAGTGGTGATCGCGAAGACTCCCACCGGCCTCGATGCGGCTGAGCTCGTCCTTCGCCACGCAGCGACGGAGGGAGCGACGCAGGCCGAGGTGCTCGTCCAGGAAGAGGACGCCCGGCTCACGCGCTTCGC
>JACDFU010000017.1:0-15344 GCA_013815585.1 Chloroflexota bacterium | reverse complement strand
CAGCCAGATTCACCAGAACGTCGCGGAGACGAACACGACCGTGAACCTCCGCTACATCCAGGGCAAGCGGATCGGGGTCGCCTCCACCAACCGGCTCGATGACGAGGCGTTGCGACGCCTTGCCGAGTCGGCGGCGCGCATCGCGAGCCTCCAGCCTGAGCTGGAAGACTTCACCTCACTGCCCGAACCGGGCGCGTTGCCGGAGGTGGCGGGAGTCTTCGCCGAGGCGACCGCGAGCGCGACCCCCGAGTCGAGGGCCGAGGCGGTCCGCGCCGTGATCTCGGCTGCGGATCAGGCAGGCGTCCTCGGCTTCGGCTCCTACGCCACGAACCGGGAACGGGTGACGGTCGTCAACTCCCTCGGCGTACGCGCCTCAGAGGAACGGACGCTGGCCCAGGTCATCACGGTGGCCATGGGGCCCGATGGCGAGGCTGGTTACGCCGAGCAGGCGGCTGTCGACCACACCCGGATCGACGCCGCCGAGATCGGCCGTGAAGCCGCCGAGAAGGCGCGCCGCTCGCGCGGCGCCACCGAGATCGAGCCCGGCGACTACCCGGTCGTGCTCGAGGAATACGCCGTCGTCGACCTCCTGGACATGCTCGGCTACCTGGGCTTCTCCGCGCTGGCCGTCCAGGAGAACCGCTCCTTCTTCGAGCCGGGCAAACGGGTCGGATCCGAGTTGGTCTCGATCTGGGACGACGCCACCGACCCTGAGGGCACGCCCACCTCCTTCGACTACGAGGGGGTCGCCAAGCGTCGCGTCACCCTCGTGGAGGAGGGTCTCTGCCGCGAGGTGGTCTACGATGCCCACACCGCTGGAAAGGACGGCCGCCAGTCCACCGGCCACGGCCTGCCGGCGCCGAACCCCTACGGCCCGTTCCCCTTGAACCAGTTCATGGGAGCCGGCGAGTCCACCCGCGAGGAGCTGATTGGAGGCCTCGACCGAGGCCTCCTGGTCACGCGCTTTCATTACACGAACCCCGTTCACCCGAAGCTCGCCATGGTCACGGGCATGACGCGCGACGGGGTCTTCCTCGTGGAGGGGGGAGCCATCTCCCGCCCCGTCCGCAATCTGCGCTTCACCCAGAGCTATCTGGACGCACTCGCCGGCGTGGCGGCCGTCAACCGTCAGCGCAAGCTGCTCCGCGGTTTCCTCGGATCGGTGGTCGTCCCCGCCGTGCGGATCGAGGCCTTCACCTTCACCGGCGCGACCGAGCACTGAGAGGGCGTGCGGATGCCCGAGATGCCCGTTTTGGATCTTCGACTCGGCGATCGGCTGGAGCTTCGAAAGCCGCATCCCTGCGGCGGCAGTGACTGGCTCGTCGATCGCCTGGGCGCCGACATCGGCCTGCGCTGCACAGGCTGCAACCGCCGGGTCTTCCTCGAACGCCGCGAGCTGGAGAACCGGTTGAGCGGCGGCCCGTGGCGAGGGGAGGGTAGGGCGTGAGCGCTGCGAATCTCTCCATGCCCGCAGCGCCGTCGCAGCCCTCCACGACCTCGGGCGATGGACCGACCGAGGGACTTGGCGCGGTCCTCTCCAACCGCCGATTCACGAGCCTCTGGCTTGCCCAGGTCGCCACCCAGGTCGGCGGCAACATGGTTCTCTACGGGCTGACCATCCTGGTCTATACCCTGACCCGCTCGAACTCGGCAGTCAGCCTGCTGATCCTGACCTTCCTCGTGCCGGCCGTGATCTTCAGTGCGGTCGCGGGCGTCTACGTGGATCGGATCGATCGGCGGCTCATCCTGGTCGTCACGAACCTCCTGCGTGGGGGAGCGTTTCTGGCCATGGTGGTGGTGGGCGACCAGCTGGCGCTGATCTATCTGCTGAACATCGTGGTCTCCACCGTGACGACCTTCTTCACGCCTGCCGAGGCGTCGATGATCCCGATCCTGGTACCCCGCCGCCAGCTGCTCTCCGCCAACGGCCTCTTCACCTTCACGCTCCAGGCATCGTTCGCGGTCGGATTTGCCATCTTCGGACCGCTCGTCGCGAATTTGGCGGGGATCGACGCCCTCCTGCTGCTGGTGGCGACGCTCTACTTCGCCGCCGCGGGGCTCTGCATGACCCTGCCGGCGCACGCACCCGCCGGAGGACGGCTGACGTCCGGCGCCATTGCGGCAGTCGGCGAGGCCGAGCACGCCGTCGTCTCGACCCTCGCGCAACTCGGGCACGGGCTGGGCTACATCCGGGCACACCGGACCATCGCATGGTCGCTCAGCTATCTCGCGATCACCGCGTCGCTGGTTGGGGTGCTGGGCGTTCTGGGGCCGGACTTCGCCACGCGCGCACTGGGCCTGCGAGAGCAGGACTTCGTCGTCGTGGTGCTGCCGCTCGGCGCCGGCCTGGTGATCGGCGTGCTCGCCCTCAACGCCTACGGCAAATACCTCCCGCGGCGCCGCTTGATCGAAGGCGCGTTGCTGACGATGGCCGCGATGCTGGCCCTGCTGTCAATCGCGGGCCCGATCTCGCGGCTGCTCCAGGCGGGAGCGGGGCGGACGGGTCTCGACGAGCTCGGGCCGATCATCTCGCTCCTGGCCATCGTGGTCGCGCTCGCCCTGGCGATCGGAGTGACCTATGCCTTCGTAGCCGTTCCCTCGCAGACCCAGCTCCAGGAGGAGCTCCCAGAGGACGTGCGCGGACGTGTCTTCGGCGTGCTCAACATGCTGGTCAGCGTCGCGAGCTTCCTGCCCATCATCATCGTGGGCCCCGTGGCGGACCTCGTCGGGACGCCCGTGGTGATCTTTACCTCGGGGATCGTGATCGGGCTGGCGGGCCTAGCCTCGATCCTCTTCGCACACCCGCCCGCTGGTGTCCACGCGGCCCCGGGCGGGCGGCGTGCGCCGGTCGATCCGGTGGCCGTCACCATGGGTCCGCTGCGCGATCCTGAGGCAGAAATCGAGGCCGAATCAGCCATGGGCGGCGACGCGGGTACGGCTGCCACCCTGGCGGCGGTGCAGGCCGCCGGCGAGGAACAGGAGGCCGACTCCAATCCCGACGAAGCGCAGGATGAGGCGTCCCGATCGACCGACCGCTGACGCCGGTCCGCTGGCGGGTCATTGCCGCCACGGTCGCCCCGGCGGCCGTCCTCGCCGGCGTCGTGGCGGCACGGTTCGCGTCGCTCCGTTTCATCTGGCTGCTCGCCGCGCTGGCGGGGGCGACCTACCTGGCTCCGGTGATGCGAGCCAGCCGCCGACCGCCACTCCAGCCCCTTGACGCGGCAGAGCTTCCCCCGGCGACGGAGCTGCCGACCATGACGGTCCTGGTGGCGGCCCGGGACGAGGCCGTCGTGCTGCCGCAACTGGTCGCCGACCTCGCCGCCCAGGATCACCGCGATACCTCCGGCAGGCCCTGCTTTGAGCTGATCGTCGTCGACGATCGTTCTCGCGACGGCAGTGGCGATGCCGTGCGCGATGCGGCCGAGCGCCACGGCATCGCCGACCTGACCGCAATCATCGATCGCCGGGGAGACGTTCCCGACGGCAAGGGAGCCGCCCTCACGGCCGCGCCACCGGAGATCTGCCGAGGGGAGGTGATCGCGGTTCTCGACGCCGATGCGCGGATTGCGCCTGACTTCCTGCGGCGGGCGGCGAGCTACTTCTCGCGAGGGGAGGGGGCCATGACAGCGCGGAGGCGCGTGGTGACCGAGGGAGAGCAGGGCTGGCGACATCGGCTGGCGCAAGCCCAGGACGACGAGCAGACTGCTGACGGCGAGCTTCAGCGTGGGAGATGGGCGTCCGGAGGCGCCAGCGAGTTCCGGGGCAACGGCATCCTGGTCCGCACCGATCTGCTGGCGAGGGCAGGAGGCTGGCGGGCGGAGGCATTGTGCGAGGACCTGGACCTCGCGACCAGGATCGGCGCCTCGAGCGGGGTGAGCGTGGGCTGGGCGCTCGATGTGGTCGTCAGCGAGGAGCCTATTGTGGACCCCCGCGCGCTGTGGCGGCAGCGCTGCCGCTGGGCAGAAGGCATCGTCCGTCGCGAGCTCGACCTTACCCCGGTGCTCCTCAGCAGTCGGCGCCTGACCAACCGCGCCAAGCTCGACTACCTCGCCTACAGCTCGCAGACGCTGCTACCCCTGACGATGATCGGGACGCTGATCGGGGGGTTCCTCTTCCGCCGCCTCTCGGTGGCAGCCGGCCTGCTGAGCGTCTATCTGGGCGCCGGAACCGTCCTGTCCGTCGATTCGCTACGCTGGAGTGGACTGCCCATGGCTTCGCGGTTGCCGCGGGCCGTCCGCGTGACGCTCTTCTCGGTCCACTGGCTTGCCGTCTTTCCGGTTGGTTGGCTGCGTGTCGCCCTGGGCCGCTCGGTGCGCTACCAGAAGATGGAGCATCGAGGGATGGGCACGCCATGACGGTGGCCGTGATCTTCACCGGCGGGACGATCTCGGTGCTTCCCGACCCGGCGAGCGGCGCCGCGGTCCCGGCGCTCGATGGGCGAGCCATCCTCGAGCGCACGCCGGGACTCGACGAGATCGCTCACGTGGAGGTAATCGACTGGGGCTTGATGCCCGCTTCCCACTTCAGCTTCGGCCAGCTGCTCGATATCGCACGCACCGTGCAGGACGCGCTCGACCGACCCGAGGTCGACGGCGCCGTCGTGGTCCAGGGAACGGACAACATCGAGGAGACCGCGTTCGGATGGGACCTTCTGCTCCGCGGGCCGAAGCCTGTCGCCGTGGTGGGGGCCATGCGAAATGCGGCGGTGGACGGCTACGACGGGCCGGCAAATCTGCGGGCGGCCGTGCGCGTGGCGGCCAGCCCTCTCCTTCGCGAGCAGGGCGTTCTGGTGGTGATGGACGGACGGATCCTCCCCGCAGACGATGCGACGAAGCTGCACACCCATGCGTATGGCACTTTCGCAGCACTCAATGCCGGGCCGCTGGGGGTGGTGGACGAGACGGGCATCACGCTGAGCGGCCGCCGAGCCAGGCGGCGGCAGCTGAAGGGCGTCCCCGAGGCGGCCGTCGAGCCCATCTTTCTCGTCACCGTGACCCTCGGCATGGACGGGCGGCTGGTCGAGCTGGCGCGGGCAGCCGGCGCGCGGGGTTTCGTGATAGCGGCGACCGGGGCCGGCAACACGCCGCCGAGCCTGCTGGAAGCGGCTGGTGACGCGCTCGAGGCAGGCCTGCCGGTAGTCCTTACAACCCGTTGTCCGTCCGGTCGAGCGACCCCGACCTACGGCTTCCCTGGCGGCGGGAGGACCTGGGCCGACGCGGGGGCCATCATGTGCGGGTATCTCGGTGGCCCGAAGGCCCGGGTCGCACTCGCGCTCGGCCTCGGTGCGGGACTGGATCGAGCAGGCCTCATGCGCCTCCTGGGAGACTGACCAGATGACGGACTCGATTCACGACCCGGGGTCCGATCGGGCGCAGCGACGCGCCACGGGCCTGGAGGACGCCGCGACGCAGCCCATTCCCGCCGCGGATGGCGGGTTCATCCGGATAGGGACGGCGTCGTGGACCGACCCAACCATGACCGCAGCGGGCGTCTTCTATCCCGCCGAGGCTGACACGGCGGAAGAGCGGCTGCAGTACTACGCCAGCCACTTCCCGCTGGTAGAGGTCGATGCGACCTACTACGCCCTGCCGCAGCGGCGGACGTCGGAGCTCTGGGTCGACCGGACGCCGCCCGATTTCACGTTCGACATCAAGGCGCACGCGCTGATGACCGGCCAGCCGACGGAGGTCAAGCGGCTCCCGAAGCCGATCCGCGAAGCACTGCCCGACGAGCTCAAGGCGAAGACCCGCATCTACGCCAAGGATCTGCCGGCCGACCTCCAGGACGAGGTCTGGACGATGTTCCGGGAGGGACTCGAGCCCCTGCGGGAAACAGGGCAGCTCGGCTCCATCCTCCTCCAGTATCCGCGCTGGTTCTTCACCTCCTCACAGAACCGGGCCGCGATCGTGGAGGCCAGGGAGCGCCTGGGCGACCTCGCCTTCGCGGTGGAGTTCCGTAACGCGTCCTGGCTCAACGAGAAGAATGTCGAGCGGACGCTCGGTTTCCTCGAAGACAACCAGATCCCGTTCGTGATGGTCGACGGACCACAGGGGTTCAAGAGCAGCGTTCCGCCGATCGTCGAGGTCTCTTCTCCGCAGCTCGCAGTGATTCGCTTCCATGGCCGGCGCAACGAGACATGGGAGGCGCGCGGGATTCCAACGGTCGAGCGCTTCCGCTATCTCTACGAGCGGAAGGAGCTGGAGGACTGGGTGCCGCGGATTCGGGAGGCCGCATCGAAGGCGCGCGAGACGCACGTCCTCATGAACAACTGCTATGCGAACTACGGTGCCACGAACGCACGCGAGATCGCCGCACTTCTCCGTGACATCGAGCTTCCACCGGCGAGATAACAGGCTTCCCACCGGTGGGACAATCTTCTTTTGCCCGGGAAGGAGGCAGCAATGCGGGGTTTCGACTGTGCCTGTGGTGAGTACATCCAGGCCGAGAATGACGAGAAGCTATTCCAGCAGATGCGAAGCCATGCGGATCAGGAGCACAAGGACCAGTTCAGCGATGCGCAGCTCCAGTCGATGCGCAACCAGAGCGCCTACGACGTGCGCGAGGAGGGCGGGGATCAGCCTCTGATCTGAGCCGGCCCGGCACAGAGCAGACTAGACGCTGAGGCCGGCCACTCCGAGGACTGTCGGCAGGATCGTGCCGAAGACGTAGCCAGCGATGCCCGCCACTGCAGCCAGTGCCAGCACCTCCAGCCCCGAGGCGAGTGGGTTTCGGCGCGTCCAGCGGCTCTTCACGATGCCGATCGCGAAGGTCACGAGACCCGTGGCCACAACCGAGATGGGCAGGATGGCAGAGACCGCGACCCCGAGGCCGCCGCCGAGGAGGACGAAGGGGAGGACGGGCACGGCCGCTCCAAGTCCGAAGGCCACGCCCATCAACAGGGCCCCCTGGAGCGGTGAGCCGTGCTCGTCGTCGACCTGCAGGCCCAGCTCCCGACTGACCATCGTGCGGAGCAGCACCTCGGGCTTACGGGCCATCGTAGCTGCGACTCGTGCGGCATCCTCCCGGGAGAGCCCCTCCTCGGCGAGCATGTAGGCGACCTCCGCCTCGGCTTCACCGGGTCGTTCCCGAATCTCCTCCCGCTCGCCAGCGATCTGCGCTTCGTGAATCTCCCGCTGGCTCTTGGAGCCGATGTACTCACCGGCAGCCATGCTGAAGACGCCGGCAAGCGCGGTAGCGATCCCGGCCACGACGATCGGGAAAGGAGCGCCGGTGGCGCCGGCAACCGTGGCAACCACCGCCAATGTGCTGACGAGGCCGTCCTGGGCCCCGAAGACGATCTCTCGGACTTCACCGAGCCAGGCACCGGACCGGCGTTCTTCCTCCAGGTGGATGGCCAGCCACTCGCGGGGGTATGCGGCCGCCGGTGCATCGATCGGCGGGGGCTGTGGAACGCTCAGACGAGCCTCTTCGGTCATGGTCGACAGTGTGGCACGGGGACCTGCCCGGGCCCCTCTGGAGCTCAAGCCAGGGGTGTGCCGAGTGCCTCGAGCAGACGGCGAGAAGCCTCTGTGATCTCCAGGATGGCCCCTTCGAAGGCTTCCTCGTTCTTCTTCGACGGCTGCCGGTAGCCACTGACCTTGCGAACGAACTGCCGGGCTGCGGCCTCGACCTCGGTGGCTTCCACGGGATGATCTGAGCGACGGAGAGTCTGGATGCTGCGACACATGGCCCCAGCGTACCAGCGCCGTGGGCGCGCACTATTCCCCAGGTCATCGAACAGGAGGACGACATGCGGGCCGTGCTTCTGGCACTCGTCCTGTTGGTGCCCGCTGGCTGCGCGAACCTCGGCCTCGGTGGGCCGTGCCTGGGTCAGCCGCGCGAATGCGAGGAGGCCGTTTGAGTTGGCGCTGACTCCTGATCCCGACCGCGAACGGCTGCGGCGTACATTCGATGATGCCGCCGGAGCGTACGACCGTTCTCGGCCCGGTTACCCAGCAGCACTCTTCTATGACCTGGCCGAGTTGGCCGGGATTGGAGCAGGCGCTCGCGTCCTCGAGATCGGGCTAGGCACAGGCCAGCTGACCATCCCGCTGGCCGAGCGGGGCTGCCAGATCGTCGGGATCGAGCTCGGTCGGGAGCTGGCGGCGATCGCACGTCGCAAGCTCGCTCGCTTCCCGCTGGTCACCGTGGTGACCGCCTCGTTCGAGGATTGGCCGCTTCCGACCCAGCCCTTCGACGCGGTCGTTGCAGCGACCTCCTTCCACTGGATCGACCCCGCCATCCGGGTCGTCAAGGCCGCGGATGCGCTACGACCGGGCGGCTCCCTCGCCATCGTCGGCAACGATCATGTCGCTGGCGGTAGCGCGGACTTCTTCGAGGAGGTGCAGGCCTGCTACGAGCACTGGGACCCGAGCACGCCACCCGGGCTGCACCTGTCCGAGCCGGCCGACATTCCCTTGGACAGCGAGGAGGTCGACGGCTCTGGCCGCTTCGGGCCGGTCGTCTTCCGCCGCCACGAGTGGGATGCGACCTATTCGACCAGCGAGTACATCGATCTGTTGTCGACGTACTCGGGGCATCGTGCCTTGCCCGCCGATGCGCGAGACGGGCTATTGGCCTGCATCGCGGATCTGATCAAGTCACGCCATGGCGGCCAGATCACGAAGCGCTACCAGACGGAGCTGCGGATCGCACACCGGCGCCAGGAGGCGGTCACGAGTCGACGGGCTGCTGCAGCTCCGTGACGTAGTCCTCATCGGCACGCACCAGGTACTCGGCCGGGAGGCGCAGGTCGGACTCGGCGCCGAACTGGAGGTAGATGACCCGCAGCGGGTCGAGGGGTTTGAGGCCGGCGGCGCGGATCCAGCCGAGCAGTTCCCGATGCGTCGTCACGAGCGTTGCGTAGGAGCCGCGATGAATCGCCGTCGCCGCGCGGCAGGCGGGCAGCTGCCGTGCATCGAACGCCGGATCGGGGCGGCGCACCGGCACGAACACCTCGACTGACGCCCGCCGCTTGGCGCCCCTGTGATGGTGGAGCGCACCCGGAGGCCGGGAAGCGCGAGCTCCCGCGTCGCGGACTCGAAGCTCCAGCTCGTAGAAGGCGCGTTCGATGTCGCCGACAACGCTCTCAACGCCCAGCGTCGCGACCAGCTGCGGCCTGAGCTCGCGCAGGACGACGTCGCTCAGGTCGCCAGTCCCTCGATCGAGCTCGATGCCCACTGCCGCCAGGCGCCGGTCGATCTCGCGGCGAGCGGCTTCAAGTGCTCCCCGGCGCTGCCTCAGCACGTCGGCAAGGCTTTCGCCCTGGGCGATGACGTCCGCGATGGCATCGAGGCTTACGCCCATGTCCCGCAAGGCGAGGATCCGCCGAAGCTCGGGTAGCTGGACGGGTGAGTACAGCCGATACCCCGTTTGCGGGTCTACCCAGCCTGGCCGGAAGAGACGGCGCCGATCGTAGTCGCGCAGCACCTTGGCCGAGGTTCCGCCCAGAGCCGCGAACGACGCAATCCTGAACATCGGCCAAGTCTATCGCTTGACTTTGACCAAAGGTAAAGGTTCAGGATCCGGTTCCGCGACGAAGGAGACCGCATGCGCCAGATCCGGATCGCCGCACAGCTTCATCCACAGCATGGCGACTATCCCGCCCTCCGGGCGGCCGTCCTGCGAGCAGAGGAGTTGGGCTTCGACATCGCATACACGTGGGACCACTTCTTCCCGCTTTATGGGGACCGCGACGGGACACACCTCGAGTGCTGGACCGTCCTTGCCGGGTGGGCCGAAGCGACCACGCGCATCGAGATCGGGCCGCTCGTTACCTGCAACTCCTACCGCAACCCGAATCTGCTCGCGGACATGGCCCGGACGGTCGACCGAATCAGCGGAGGCAGGCTCATCCTGGGGATCGGATCGGGCTGGTTCGAGCGCGACTACGCGGAGTATGGCTACAAGTTCGGGACCGTCGGATCGCGTCTCGCGGATCTGGGCAAGGCGCTGCCGGTCATCGCGGACCGACTCGGCCGCCTGAACCCGCCGCCCGTTCGGCGACTCCCGATCCTGATCGGGGGCACGGGCGAGCGCCGGACCCTGCGGCTGGTGGCCAAGCACGCCGACATCTGGCACGCGGGCTTTCCTGACCGGCCGGCCGAGCTGGCGCCCAAGGTGGCAGCGCTGACGCGCTGGTGTGAGGAGATCGGCCGCGATCCGCAGGCCATCGAGTGGTCGGTTGGCGTGGAGCCGGACGACCTCGACCGCTTCCTGGACGAGGATGCCGATACCTACCTGGGGATGGGCTTGACGGGCTTCACCCTCGGGTTCAACGGCCCGGCCTGGGCCACGGATGCCGGCGCCGCGTGGCTGCGCTGGCGCGACGAGAGTAACCATAGGTCCGGTTGACTTCGGCAGATGCCGCGCCACAGTCAGACGCACGAGCCCCATGCCGCTGATGCTTTGTTGGCCACGACGCTCGACCCCTACAGGTGTCGCAATGCGTCGCCCACTCAGCTTTCTCTTTCAAGGCCTCGTCGTCGTCGCGCTTATCGCCGCCGGTTCGCTGGCCAGCGCCTCACCAGCGGCTGCGGCAACGATCATCGCCCCGACCACGACGTGCAGTAACGGCGTCGACAACACGCCCGGCCTCGGCCTCATCTGCGAGGTCACCATCATCAACACGATCACCGCGATCGGTGGGTCCGCGACAGTGACAGTACGGGAGTGTCACGGCGCCGCGGGCGACCCGGGGGCGGCCTGCTCGACTGTGACTTCCCTGCTGACCGAGCCGGTCACCGCGGTAAACCAGTGCAACAACTCCACCAATGGCGGGGGAGGCACACTCCGCTGCAGCGTCCGGGTCACGAACAACTTCGTCGGCCTCAGCCCTGCTGCGACCGGCGCCACGGTGAACCAGTGCGTCGGTTCGGGCGCATCGGGCGTGATTGGGGTCAACATCCTCTGTGACCCCTTCCCGGCCACGACCTCGGGCGCGACGATCACCCAGTGCAACGGCTCCGCGAATGGCGGGACCCTGGTCAGGCTCGAATGCACCGCGACCGGCACTCAATCCTCTGCGCTCGGCGTCACGATCAACCAGTGCAACGACTCCACCAATGGCGGCGGAGCGCTGGTCATCTGCTCGTCGAACATCGAGAACAATGCGGTAGCCGCGCCGACTCCGTCGCCCGCCCCGACCGCATCGCCTGGACCGACCGCATCACCTGCGCCCACGGCATCGCCTGCGCCGACCGACAACCCGACGGCATCACCTGCGCCGACCGCTACGCCGACGGCAAGACCTGATGGGAGCGGTACCGGATCCAAGTCAACCGACAACCCGACCGGAGCCCCCTCGGCGACTGCGACGCCTGCTCGGAGTGATACCGGGTTCGCCCTCCGCACACCGGGTGCCACTCCCTCGTCAAGCCTTCCGAATACGAGCGCCTCAGACCAGCTGACCATCTCGCAGGGCGCCGTCGATCCCGTTCTCCTGGTCGGATGGTTCCTCCTCGTCACGATCTGTCTGGTCGTCGGCTTCCGGCGCCTGAGCACCTCAACGGGTGGGGCGGCCACCTAGCATCCTTGCGGTAGCCACGGCTCGACGGCTCGGCTTCAGATTCTCGTGAGAGCAGGGCCGCCAGGATCGACGCCACGCCCCTGGCGGCGTCGCGGCCTTGCATGTTCTCGAGCGGGCCACTCAGCGTGAAATGCTGGCGGGTCCAGTCCCGGATCAAAGGCAATCCGGGACCGAAGGTGCCTGCCGGTAGATCGGCCGGATCACCGAGGTAGATCGCTCGGTCCCGAACTCGCGGGTAGCGCTCGATCTGCTCCAGCATCTCGGCGTTCGCATCGGCGGTCAGAAGCGCCTCGCGCTCGTTGCCCTCGGGCACCGGCAGCCAGCCAACGGTATCGGTCAGCCATGCATACGCGAAGCGCTTCAGCTCCGGGTTCTCGTGCAGGTGATGGTCGATCTGCCGGGCGCCATCGGCGATGACGAGGTCGATCGGCTCCCGCGCGGCGAGATCGTTGAAGACCATGAAGTTCCGGAGGTGCACCTCGTCCAGCAGCTGCCAGGCGCCGAGGCGCTGGAGCTGGTGCTCACCAACCTCCTGCTCCGGGCGCGGTGCCTCGCTCGCGAGCTCATCGCTCGCCGGATGGATCGCCTCCCCCTGCTCCTCGAGGAGCTGACGTACGGGTGCAGAGACCAGCCACTCGATCCGGAGGCCTGGCCTGAGGGAACGGAGCGCATCGGCGATCATCATGTCCCGCCGGGCACTGCGTGGCGTGGCGCCCGATGGCACGAAAAGCACGCGTTTGTCGCGTGTCTGTGCACGAGTCCAATTGGTCACCTTCGGGCGCTGGGGAAGGAAGGACTCAACGAATTCCCGGACGAGAAGGTTGAACTTGACGGGATCGCGGTTCCCCGAACAGTGGCCCGCGCCTTCGAGGATGACCAGGCTGGCGTTCGTCTCCTGCGCCAGGCGAACGCTACGCTCGGGAGGCGTGACGGCGTCGTCGCCCCCATGGATCACCAGCATCGGGCAGCGGACCCGGCGTGCGAGCGCGATGGCCTCTGCCTCCGTGATGGCCGGGGCGTCAATCGTGTCGATGAGCGTCTCTGGTGTGGTTTCAAGGCCCCAGGCCACGCAGTCGTCAATGACCTTGTGCGAGTGCGGCTCGGTCCATACCTGCGAGAAGAAGAACCGCAGAAAGGCCTCGTAATCGTCGCGCCAGTAGTGCGCGTTGAACTTCGCCCAGCCATCCGTTGACCGGTAGCGCTCGTGGAGCGGCACCATGTCGGCGGGCAGCAGGTGACCGGGCGCGAGGGGGAGGCTCGTACCGCTCGCGACTGCCGCCAGCACCCGATCGGGGTGCTCGGCCGCGAGCCGCAAGAGCCAGCGCGTTGCCGTTGAGCAGGCGATCACGACGGCCCGCTCAGTCCCGGTGGCGTCGAGGACGCCAAGGGCATCGGCGACGAATCGGCGGTCATCGTAGGCGGCCGCTCCCTTTGGGCGATCTGAGCGTCCATTGCCACGTCCGTCGAACGTCACCACGCGGTAGTTGCGCGCCAGATCTGCAATCTGGAAGCGCCCGTGGGCGGCGTGGACCACGGACCAGGTAGGCAGCATCAGGATGGTCGGCTCTCCCGTGCCGAACGCTTCGTAGAAGATCCTGACGCCGTCGCGCTCGATGTAACCATCGACCTCCGGCTGCCGGACGCGGAGACTCGTTCGCCATTCGCTGGCCGCACTCGAGTTCACCGGGTCATTGTCCCTTGAAGCGGTCTGCCGTACTCACTGTCCTCGGGCGCTTCCGGCGCATGGCCAGGATGGCCGCGGGAAATACTCGTCCTGCTAGAATCCGGGACGGCCCGGTGGATCTCTTGCGCGCACGCAAGCGTCCACTCTGAGCACGAAATGGGGCGGCTAGCTCAGCTGGTTAGAGCACTTGCTTGACATGCAAGAGGTCACTGGTTCGAGTCCAGTGTCGCCCACCAACCACCCTCTCCACGCTCAATCTGACCGTATAACTGCTTCGCGTTTCCCATCGCCGGTTGACTGCAGCGCTCCGTGACCCTATAACTGACGAGCATTTCTCTCGCTCGTCAAGAGGTCTCCAGCGCTTTCCGTGGCCCGCTCACCCCGCACGACACCGCCGTCGCCGGCCAGGATCGCGGTATACGGCACCTCGGTCGAGCGCCTCGAGCGCTATCTGCGTGCGCAGGGGATGCCGACCCGGTTGGCCGGCATTCGGCGCGAGCACATCGAGGCCTGGCTGGTGGATCTGGCGCGGGAGGGCAAGGCCGCCGCTACGCTGAGCGTCTACTACCGCAGCCTGCAGCCGTTCTTCGCCTGGGCCCAAAGCGAGGGCGAGATCGGCGCCTCACCGATGGAGCGCATGCGTCCGCCGTTGGTGCCCGAACAGCCGGTCGCCGTCCTCACCGGCCGAATTGCCGCCGCCGCTCCTCGATTCCGAGGATATGCCGGTAGCTATTGGCCACCGCGTGTGAGCGACGAGGGGGGAACGCACCGCTTGAGACACTTGAGCAGCGGGGCGCAGTAACCGAGCCACAGCTCCGGGCGCGAGGCGGGGCGGGTCGTTCCTCGCGACGACGTACCTCTTGGAACGGCGTCACGACCGATAGCCCACGGGCCAAGTGCTCGCAGTGCGGCATGCCCTGGACGCCGTTGAAGTCGCGCCCGCGCTCCAGGAACCCGAGCCCCGCGCCGGGTCCACGGTTCGGAGACACAAAGCACACGGCCGGCGTCCACGCGCTCGCCGCACGCCGCGTCTGGAATTTCACACGACCGCGAGCCGTGGGACGCCGGTTGATCGAATGGCAAATAGGTAGCCATAGCCTTGCCGGTACCTAAGTTCTCGGTGGTCCGATCCGACGGCATGCCTAGCCGCCGCCGCTTACATCCGACTTACCCTGACGAGCGATGACGGGCTCCGGCCGCCTTGCCGCTGAGGGCCACAACCACAGCACGCGCGGGAGGCGCCCACGCCCAGGTGCGTTCACCAGCGCCGGCGCGGACGAGGGCGGCCCGTGCCTTCGGGCCCGGCGAGCGGGCGGTCCACGCCCGCCACGGCGGCGGGACGGTGACCGGGATGACCCACAGCGGGGTCAGCGTCCGCTTCGACGCCGGGGTGGTCGGCAACGTCGTCCCCACTGTCATGAGCCCGAAGGGGGCGGCCGAGCCCGAGCCGCTCGATGCGGCCGCCGAGGAGCTCCTTAATCCATGAGCGCCTGGCGCCTCGAACGCTCCCGGACCGATGGCGTGGCGGCCAACGTGGTCGCCGACAACAAGACCCTGGCCGCGATTCGCCATCGCACGGCCCGCCTCCGAGGGTGACTTCCTGCAGATCGCCGGGATCGGGCGGACCAAAGTCGAGCGCTACGGCGCGCAGATCCTCGAAATCATCGCGCGCAGCTAGCGTCCGGTCTCAGGCCCGCGATCGACGTCGGCGGCTCGGGCCCGTGGTTCGTATCGTGGCTGAAGCCGGTGGAGGACGCGATCCTGGCGCAGTAGGCTACTCGGAGTTGCCCCAGCCACCGTCGACGGGTCCCGGCGGCAGCGCCGGTGCGTCGGGCGCCACCAACGTGGTCGCCTCCACCCATGCCGGGTGGACAGCCGGATCGACACCCGGCAAGCTGCGTCGGAAGGCACGCGGCGGTGCGGCCGACCCACCCTCAAGTCGGATGTAGCCGCACGCGGGGCGGGCGCTGGGGGACTGCCAGACGATCACCCGCACATCATCGACGTCCATCGACACCTCCGTGCCGCGGGTCGGCGCGAGGCGCAGGTAGGGCTCAGCCGCGACGCCGTTCTCCGGGACCTGGAGATCGACCCGGAAGGTCTGCCATTCGTCGGTCACCGGCAGGTCGACCA
>JACDFU010000200.1 GCA_013815585.1 Chloroflexota bacterium | reverse complement strand
AGGACGCGCAGCCGGTCCGGCTCATCGTGCGCCGGGTCAGGCCCACGCCCGGCTCCCAGCTCGCGGCCTTCGTCCTCTACGACTACCACCCCTTCATCACCGACCGCGCCGGCGACCTGCTCGAGCTCGAAGCGGACCATCGCCGCCACGCCGAGGTCGAGAACGCGATCCGCGACCTGAAATACGGGATGGGCTCGCCGAACAGCTGCCGGACCGGCGGGCACAGGCGAAGGCGGGCGAACTCTAGCCCCGTGCCGTATTGCATCCAGATGCTGCTCAACGGTGCGGTGATACTTCAGGACGCGCCGTCCCAGGAATGTCACGTCGCGTTCGCCCGGCACGAAGTAGTCGTCCACTGTCCAGCTGCCGCGCCTTGCGTCCGGTTCTCGGGCTTCGAAGCTTGTGATCACCGGGTGCTCGTGCGAGTACACAAGCCGTCCACCCGTTCGCAACGCGCTCGCGGCACGCGCGAGGACTGCCGTCATGTCCGAGAGGTAATGAGCACGCGCAGCGACACAACGAGATCGAAGGTGTTAACCGGCGGTGAGTACGTGGTGAGGTCGGCGTGGACGACGGTCGCTCGCGTCGCGTCGAGGCGGGCGGCCGCAGCGGCCACCATTCGTTCCGAGACATCCACGCCGAGGTACCGGGTGGCACCACGCCCCAGGAACTGCGCCGCGAGTTCGCCGTCCCCACAACCGAGCTCAAGGATCGTAAGTCCACTGACATAGCGCACGATCCAGTGCCCGTTGCGGTGCAACGGCGAGGTGGATCTCCGCTTCGGCCAGGGCAATTTTTGGCTGAGTGCCGTTCCCAGCGACTCGGCGTTCGGTCCGCCAACCAGGCGGCTGCCGTGATTGACATGTCCCGAGAGTGTGAGGCTCGGTCCGCCTTCCACGTGCCCGCCTCAGTTGATCGCCCCGGCAACCACTGCCAGGTTCGTCATCTACAGGCTGAAGGCCTCAGGCGGCTCGCCGCTCCGCTTTCCCGTCGGGCCGGTTGGGTTCAGAAGCTGGCCGGGGTTGGCGTCGCCATCGAAACCCGGACGCTCAAGCCGTGACCTGGCGAAGCACGGCCCCCCCGTTGCCACGACTGGGCCGCCGGGTCCCTGACCGACGATGTCGGAGGTCTCCCACGAGCCACCCGCGGCCACCGGGGCACCTGCCAAGAGAGCGCTCCCGCCAAACGCTTGCAGGAACTTCTCCCCATCCCATCCCTCCTCGCGTGCGCTGCGTACGGCAGTCATGGCACTTGGCCGGGTGCGGGTGGGTCGGTCTCGCCAGTGGCTCGGCGCGGTCAGGGCGGCCGGAGAAGGATCGCGCGTCGCTGCCTCCCACCGATGCCGCCACTCTGCCGCCAGGCCGGGGTGTCCACCCCGAAATTCGACTGCGCTGAATTCTGGCCCGTCTCAGGGCTGGATCGGGCAGAGGAAGTCGAGATCAGCTGCCCGGGTGATGCTGATATCTCGTGCCGTTTCGGCCGCCGCGATCGCGCTCGCGGACGTCAAAGGGTACTGGGCGACGTTCCAGGACACCAGAAAGACCTGCCAGTGGCCGCCGTGGTAGCCGAGGCTTCCCGGGCCGACGGCCGCGACGCCACCTGTGCCAGGAACCATGTAGAAGGGATCTGTGCCTTCCTGGGGCGATGCCGCGGGCGGAAGGATCGTTCGGACCTGGACACCGTCGAGCCAGATGGTCGTCTTGACGGCCTGACCGGCGACAGCGCCGCCGGCGAGCGATACCAGCAGTGCGCCAGCCAGCACGCTGCTCGCGAGGATGGGTCGCATTCGTCGTCCTCCTAGTTCTTCGAACCCGCAGGAACGGCGGGCTCACGCGCCGCCGACGATGCGCTCCGACGATGACATCCTGACGACGACCCGATGACGCGGCTGAACAACCGAACTCCCGGGGTTGCCTGCCCCGCTTGGCTCCTCGAGGTTGAGGTCGGGGTGCTGAGGGAGTCGATCCGTCAATACCGGCCTGAATGTCCCCGGCGTTGCCCCCGTGCGTGATCGTCCGATGCAACGCCAGCGCGAGTTCCTCTCCTGTGCCCTGCAGATCAACCCCGGGAGGCTGGCTGGCCAGGGCGAGCCGATGGTGCTGATCCCTTCCTAGCGGCGCTCGAAGCCCACCTGGTGCGCACCGAAGAAGCTCGCACTGCGTGAGCGACCGGCGGAGCGCGCGGCTAGCGGTGCTTTGTTGACCGCCAAGTCGTAGGAGTTTGGCGAGTCTCCCCGGCAGGCTCCGGGCTCCCCGCCGTTTGGACGACCCCGATTCTGTCTCGTGCGGACAAGCTCTAAGGCTATCGGCGTCGATAGAGTCCGCGCGTAGCGAGCGGTCCCACCGTGACTCCATGACGTCCTCGGCACGGCCACGTCACGGCCCGCAGCGCGATGTAATGGCGGTTACTGATGGCTGACGAAGGTGGGACGAGGCTGTGATCGTGTGCTCGGTGTGCTCGCCAACTTCGCTGAATCGTCCAATCGGAGTCCCGATAGTGGGAGTGGCAACGCTATGCGATTGGCGGCGACGCCCGGGGTGCTGCGAGAATCGTGATTTGGCTCGACACGCCTACTGATGAGATGCGGCGCGCGACTCTGGGCTCGCAGCCGGGACACCCGGGTAATCGCGGCGAGATTTGGGTCGCGGCCGACCCCGTGGTGCACAACTGGCCGGCCCCCCACAGCGACTTCTTCACGCAGGTCATCGACTACCGCGTGCCGCCCGAGATGATCCACCTCGTCGCCATGTTCGATGGCAGCATCC
>JACDFU010000123.1 GCA_013815585.1 Chloroflexota bacterium | reverse complement strand
CCTCAACGCCGGCCACTATGCCATCCAGTCGCTCCGCCTGGAGAAGGCCTACCGCGCCTGGGGCAGCGACCTGACCCTGGACGACACGCCGCTCGAGGCCGGGATCTCGTTTGCCGTCGCCTGGGACAAACCGGGGGGGTTCCTCGGCCGGGACGCTCTCCTGCGCCAACGCGATTCGGGTGTCCGCAGGCGGATGGCATCCGTCGTGCTCGTCGACCCTCAGCCAGTGCTCTGGGGCAACGAGCCGATCTGGCGCGACGGACGGCGAGTGGGACACACCACCTCGGGGGCCTACGGGCATACCGTGGGCAGGGCGGTGGCGCTGGGCTACATCACCTTCGAGCGGCTCATGCAGCGCGACCAGATCGCCGCCGAGTGCGTCGAGGGCCGCTACGAGGTCGAGCTCGCCGGGCATCGCCTTCCAGCCACGGTGATGCTGGAGGCGCCACTCGCCGCAGCACGCGATCAGGTCCTAGCCTGACCGCGGTGACCGCTCGGCACATCCTGGCGCTCGACCAGGGCACTTCCTCGTCGCGTGCGATCGTCTTCGACGAGCGGGCCCGACCCGTGGCGTCGGCACAGCACGACGTGGGCGCGCGCTACCCGCGCCCCGGCTGGGTCGAGCAGGACGCCCACGCACTTGTCGAGACACAGCTGCGCGCCGCCCGCGAGGCTCTCGCAGCCGCGCACCTCGAACCCAGGGACGTGGCGGCGATCGGCGTCAGCAACCAGCGCGAGACGATCATTGCCTGGGAGCGGGACGGCTCGGCCGCCGCTCCCGCCATCGTCTGGCAGGACCGCCGCACCAGCGACCGCTGTGCCGCCCTCCGGGCCTCCGGCCATGAGCCGGCGGTCAGAGCGCGGACGGGCCTGCTCCTGGATCCGTATTTCAGCGGCACGAAGATCGGCTGGCTGCTGGACGATCTGCCCGACGCCCGCCGGCGAGTAGCGGGCGGTGAGCTCCTGGCGGGCACGGTCGACTCCTGGCTCCTCTGGCAGTTGACTGGCGGCCTGGCATACGCGACCGACGTCTCGAACGCGAGCAGGACGCTGCTGATGGACCTGGAGCGCCGACAGTGGTCCGCCGAGATGCTGGAGCTGTTCGACGTCCCACCCGACTGCCTCCCCGAAATCCGCGCGAGCGACGCCGACTTCGGGGTGACCGATGCCGCCCACCTGGGCACAGAGATCCCCATTCGCGCCATGGTTGGCGACCAGCAGGCAGCTCTTTTCGGGCAGGCCTGCTTCGAGCGTGGGAGCGCGAAGAACACCTACGGCACCGGGTGCTTCCTGCTCATGACCACCGGCTCCGAGCCCCCCCGGCCACCGGACCATCTCCTGGCCACCGTGGCCTGGCAGCGGGATACCGGTCCCCAGGTTCGGTACGCCGTCGAGGGCAGCGTCTTCGTGGCGGGCGCGGCGGTCCGCTGGCTGCGTGACGGCCTCGGGATCATCGGCGCGGCCGACGAAATCGAAGCGCTGGCCGGAAGCGTGCCGGACAGCGCCGGCGTCGTGCTCGTGCCGGCGTTCTCGGGGCTCGGGGCGCCGTACTGGGAGCCGGACGCGCGGGGCACCATCACGGGCCTCACGGCGGGGACCTCCGCGGCGCACATCGCGCGCGCGACGCTGGAGGCGATCGGGCACCAGACGGTCGATCTCGTCGAGGCGCTGGAGAGTGCCGGCCAACCTGCCCTGACCACCCTGCGAGCGGACGGGGGGGCAGCGGTCGATGACCTCCTCCTCCAGGTCCAGGCTGATCTGCTCGGCCGACCGGTCGAGCGTGCTGCGGTGGCCGAGACCACCGCCCTCGGTGCCGCGTTGCTCGCCGGTCGCTCGGTTGGGGTCTGGTCCAGTGACGAGGAGGTTGCCGGGCTCGTCGGCCGCGGTCGGATCTTCGAGCCCCAGCGGGGAGAGGCGTGGCGGCTGGGGATGCGCCAGCAGTGGGCGGAGGCAGTCGCGCGCACGCGAGCTCCAAGGTGACCCCGCTCGAGCAGCATGAAGCCGGTACGGCCGGGCTGGACGGCCAGCGGTTCGACGCGGTCGTCATCGGCGGCGGGATCCTGGGGGCAGGAGTCGCGCGCGAGCTCTCCCGGCGCGGGCAGCGGCCCCTGCTCGTCGAACGCCGCGACTTCTCGTGGGGCACCACCGCGCGCTCCACGCGCCTCATCCACGGCGGCCTTCGCTACCTCGCCAACTACGATCTCGGCCTCGTGCGCGAGGGGCTCCGCGAGCGAGCCTGGCTGCTGCGTTCGGCCCCGAACCTGGTGACGCCGCTGCTCTTTCTGCTGCCATTCCACGGCACACCTGCCTGGGAGCGGCTCCGCCTGCGCGCCGGGCTCTCGCTCTATGACGTCCTTTCGCCGCGCGGTTCGCTGCCGCGCCACCGGATGCTCTCGCCGACCGAGCTGATCCGCCTCGAGCCCGCACTCTCGCGGCACCGGCTACTCGGCGCTGCGAGCTACTGGGACGCCCAGGTGGAGCTGCCCGAGCGGCTGGTCCTCGGGGCGCTTCGCGCGGCGGCGGACGCCGGCGCCGAGATCCGCAACCACGTGGCCGCCACGGGGCTGGTGCTGGAGCGTGGTGGCGTCAGCGGGGTGCGCCTGGCCGGTGTGCTCGACGGCGAGGAGGCCACAGTGGGAACCTGGCGGGTCGTCAATGCCTCCGGCCCGTGGGCAGACGTGACCCTGGACGAGATGGGGATCACCCACGACCCCATCCTCCGCCTGACCCAGGGCATCCACCTCGTCTATCCCCGTCTGGCCGAGCATGCCGTCGCGTTCGAGCATCCTGCCGATGGGCGGCTCTGCTTCGCCATCCCCTGGCAGGGCCAGACGATGGTCGGGACGACCGAAACCGATCTGTCTGGCGCGCCAGACGACGCGCGGGTGCTTCCCCGCGAGGTGGAATACCTCCAGGAGGCGGTGGCCCTCTGCTTCCCGGGCTCAGCCGGGGTACGCCCTCTCTGGGGCAGCGTGGGAGTCCGGTCGCTGATGCGCAAGGAAGGGATCGCGGGGTCCATCTCGCGCAGGCACCTCGTCATCCAGCACACTCGCGATGGCGCTGCCGGGCTGCTGACCGTGGCGGGCGGCAAGCTCACCGCATGGCGCTCAATCTCGGCCGACGTCGTCGATGTGGTCCTCGGGGAGAAGGACCGCTCGGCGCTCCGGGGAGCCGTCATCGCGTCAGGTCGGGAGCGACCGCGCCTGCCATCCGGCCTGGAAGCGTCGGCCGGGCGTCTCTGGCGCATCTACGGCGCACGAGCGGAGGAGGTCGCAAGCCTTGCGGCAGAGGACCCGTGGTGGTCGGAGCCCCTGCTGCCGGGAAGGGCGGCGCTGCGCGCAGAGGTGCCGTACGCCGTACAGCAAGAGTGGGCACAGACCCTCGGCGATGTCGTCCTCCGGCGGCTCGCACTCGGATTCGGGGCTGACCTGGGCCGGGCAGCCGCCGAGGCTGTCGCGGAGGTCGCGGTGGCGGCCTTCGGCTGGGACCGCGAGCGGGCGGCCAGCGAGCTGAGGGCGTTCGACGCGGAGAACGCGGAGCGTCGCCTGCCCGAGCAGGGGCCGCGATAATCGGCTGATGCGCGTTTCGGCCAGGGTGGACTACGCGATCCGGGCGGCGCTCGAGCTGGCGCGGGCAGCCCAGGCCGAGGATGCCGGCGGGCCGCCTGCTCAGACCGGGCCGGCGGGCGAGCGGGCGGGCGGCGTCCGGTCGAGCCGGGGGATTCCCGTCAAGGTGGAGCGTATCGCCCAGGCCCAGGAGATTCCCCGCAAGTTCCTTGAGAACATCCTGATCGATCTAAAGCGTGCAGGGATCGTCCGCAGCGCGCGGGGCTCGGGAGGCGGTTATCAACTGGCACACCCTCCCGGTGAGGTCAGCCTCGCCGACATCATTCGCGCCGTGGAGGGCCCCATCGCCACCGTTCGCGACGCGCGTCCGGAGGAGCTTCGCTATCACGATGCGGCGGAACACCTTGGCGAGGTCTGGGTGGCGGTGAGAGCCAGCCTTCGGGCCGTGCTCGAGGAGGTGACGCTTGGGGACGTGGCCTCGGGAGAGCTGCCAGCTCCCGTCGCCAGGCTGGCCGCGAACCCTGACGCATGGATCCCTCACCTTGCCTCGTTCGGCTGGGTCTCCCCCCGCCTGAGCAGCAGCGGAAGCGGGGCCGCCGGGTCAGGGCCCAGGCGGAAGTCGGGCCGCCGGGTCGAATCTAGGCGCTAGCCTCCACCAGGCCCCAGCGCTGACGAATCGATCGCTCGACGCCGCCAAAGAACACGGCGTCCACCACGATCCCGATCAGCAGGATCATGAGCATCATGGCCAGCAGGGCCGGAGCATCTGACAGCTCGCGGGCGAATTGAAGCCGGACGCCGATCGAGGCGCCACTGACCACGTTCAGCAGCTCCCCCGCCATCAGGCTGCGCCAGGCGAAGGCCCAGCCCTGTTTGAGACCCGCCACGAAGCTGGGCAACGCGGCCGGCAGGATGACATGCTGGTAGGCGGCGACGCCGCTCGCCCCGAGCACCCGCCCGGAGCGCCTCGCCCCCGCGCATGACGCGTCGCTCGGTGACCTCCCTGCCAAACGCGTTGTAGGCAGTCATCTCTTCGGCCATCGCCTCTTCGCTGGGCGGCTCGGTCCATAGATCAGCAGCAGGTACCGCATGGAACGTCTCCTCTGTCTGGCTGTTGCGGCTCCTCGGCCGCTCTCACCTTAGCGACGAACGCCGTGGAGCGAAATCGACAGCCGCGTAGAATGCCGCCGAGTGGCACAGCAGTTCATCGTTCAGCTTCCGAACCAGCCGGGCGCTCTCGCCGACCTGGCTGAGCAGCTGGCGGGCCGTGGCGTGGACCTCCGAGCAATCGGTGGAGGTGGAATCGGAGGCGCCGGCCACGTCATCCTCACCACGGCGGACGACGACACCACCCGCCAGGTTCTGCAGGAACGCGCCTACACCTTCATCGAGGGTGAATCACTGCTGACCGAGGTGGACGACAGGCCCGGCGGGATGGCCACGCTTGCGCGCAGGCTGTCGGACGCCGGCGTCAACATCCACGGCCACCTCTTTGTGGGCAGATGGGGCGACAGGGCGATGTTTGCGTTCGTCGTCGACGACGTGGAGGCCGCCCGGCCCATTCTGGAAGGCGCATCGGACCGGGAGGGAGAGGGCTCGCGCCCGTAGATCTCCGCCAGGACGTCGCGGGTTACCGCGGGCTCCTAGCTCTCCTCGCCTCGACCTGAACCTGTTTCCGCAGAGCCCTCCGTATCGCCCTCGGCGCCACCCTCGCCCTCCGCTTCGGCCTCGCCCTCGGCCTCCTCTGCTTCCGGCGCCTCGGCAACCACCGGCTCTTCCTCGATCCGCGGCGCCTGAACGCGTGCCAGCGGCTCTTCAGCCTCGGTGACGAGCGTGACTCGCTCGGGAATCGGCACATCGCTGACGCGAAGCACCGAATCGAAGTCGACCAGAGGGCTGATATCCAGCTCCAGGGTCTGTGGCAGATCCGCGGGGAGCGCCCGCACCTTGATGGTGTCGAGCATGTGCAGCAGCGTGCCACCCTGCTTCTCGACCGCTTCGGACTCGCCGGTCATGACGACCGGTACGTCGACCGTCAGCTCCTCGGTCATCCGAACCACGAAGAAATCCACGTGGAGAACGGAGCGGTGAACCGGATGCTCCTGGATACCGTGGACCAGCACCGGCCGAGCGCGGCCATCGGCAACCTTCAGGTCGACCAGGGCGTTGCGGCCCGCCACTCGCCGCAGATGGTCGAACTCGCGACCGTTGACCTGGATCGACTCGGAGTCCACGCCGTGGCCGTAGACAACCGCCGGGACGAGCCCTTCACGGCGGATGCGCGCCACGTGCTTGCCGGTGATCTCGCGCGGCTGCGCGATGAGCTCGGGTCTGGCCACGGATCGGAACCTCTGGTGCGTCGTGGGCGCACCGGAATGGGCGCGCGAGAATCTCGGTGCTGGGAGCGGCATGGTACCAGAGGTCCGCCAGCGGACCTGCCTCAGAGTCACTGCGAGAGGGCACGGCGTCGGGCGCGGTGTAGCATGTGGCACCCATGTCCGCCACGATCCTCGTTGTCGAGGACGAGCACGCCGTCGCGCGCGGCGTCCAGTACGCCCTCCAGCAGGAGGGCTACGCCGTCACCGTGGCCCGCAGCGGCGAGGAGGGGCTCGACTTCGCCAGCCACCAGGCTCCGGATCTCGTCATCCTCGATGTGCGGCTGCCCGGCATGGACGGCTTCGAGGTCCTCCGGCGCCTTCGACAAACAGGCTCCAAGGCACCGGTCCTGTTCCTGACCGCTCGTGACGACGAGGTGGACAAGGTCATCGGGCTGGAGCTTGGCGCGGACGACTACCTGACGAAGCCCTTCGGGCTGCGCGAGCTGATGAGCCGAATCAAGGCCTTGCTCCGCAGGGCCTACGGCGATCTGGCCGATGCGGCAGGCGGGCGAGTCATCCGGCACCGGGACCTCCTGGTGGACCTCGAGCGGCGCCGCGTCCAGCGCGGCCAGCGCCGGGTCAGCCTGACGGCAACCGAGTTCGAGATCCTGCGGCACCTCGCCTCGCGGCCCGGCCGGGTCTACTCGCGCCGCGAGCTGCTCGAGCTGATTCGCGACTACGAGGCCCTGGACCAGGACGAAAAGACGATCAACGTCCACGTCAGCCACCTGCGCGAGAAGCTCGAGGACGACCCGGCGCAGCCGGCCTTCATCCTCACGGTCCGCGGTGCCGGGTACGCCTTCGCCGAGCGCTGAAGGCGAACCCTCCCGGCTGAGGTTTGCCTTCCTCGAGACGTTCCGGGCGCGCCTGATCCTGGCCTTCGCGGCGGTCGTGGCGATCGCCCTCGGGCTGGTGCTTGCCACGTTGCCCCGCCTGCTCGACGGTTATTTCGCCCAGCAGGAGGAGGCGCTCCTCAGACCGCGGGCCCAGATCGTGGCAGCGGTCGTCAGCCTGCAGATCCAGCAAGGGCTTCGCCTCGGTTCGAGCGTTCCGGAGCCGATCCTGGCCCCGACCCGCCCGCTCACGGGGTCGACCGCGCTGCGCGACGCCCTGGGCACCGCCGATTCAGGGCCCGTCCGCGAGCTCACCAGCCAGGTTGCCCAAGCCGACATCGAGATCGCCGTCGCCCCGGATCCTGCCCGTCCGAACGAGGTCGCGTACCGCCTGGCTGTGCCTGCCAGCGACGAGGTCGCAGCACCCGGCCAGCGGAGGGACCCCGTCTCGCAGTCGGAGAGTTTCACGCTGGCGGATCCTTTCTGGACCGAGTTCCAGGCCTCCGGAGAAGCCCCCACCAGGCTGGTGACGGTCCGCATCTCGAACCCGTTCACGTTCCGGGCGCAGACACTGGAGACCATCTTCGGCGTGCTCTTCATCGCCGCTGGTCTGGCACTCGCAGTGGCGAGCGTGGCCTCCGTTCTCCTGGCGCAGCGCCTGACGAGGCCGATCCGGCGAATGACGAGCGCGTCCCGGGATCTTGCGGAAGGCAACCTCGATTCCCGCGTGGTCGTGCCTGGGCGTGGGTCGCCCGAGCTGGCGGAACTGGCCACCGCATTCAACGTGATGGCCGAGCGGCTTGAGGAATCGATTGAATTCATCCGGCGCGATCGGGATCGCAGCCGCGAGTTTTTGGCCGACGTCAGCCACGAGCTTCGAACGCCCATCGCGGCCCTGCGCACCTTCAATGAGCTGCTTCGCGACGGCGCCGACGTGGAGCCGGAGACGCAACGGGAGTTCCTCGAATCGAGCCGGCAGCAGATCGAGCGCCTGGACTGGCTGGCTTCGAACCTTCTCGACCTCTCGAAGCTGGAGTCGGGCCTGGTCGCCCTCGACCTTCGCCCGGATGACCTTCGAGCGGTCGTCGAGAGCACGATTCAGCAGGCGGAACCTGCGGCGCGCCGCAAAGGGGTTGAGCTCCTGGCCCAGCTGCCACCCGAGCCGGTGCGACAACGGCACGACCCACAGCGAATGGGCCAGGTGCTGGCCAACCTGGTGGGCAACGCCCTGAAGTTCACCCCGGCTGGCGGCCGAATCACCGTGGCCGTCACCGCGGACGCGGAAGGCGCCCTGTTGAGCGTCACCGACACGGGGATCGGCATCGACGCTGCGGAGCTCCCGCACGTCTTCGAGCGCTTCTACCGCGGATCACGCGCCAACGAGGTGCGGGCGGGGGGCTCGGGGCTGGGCCTTTCCATCGTCCGATCCATCGTGGAGATGCACGGAGGGCGGGTCGCAATCGAGAGTGCCCTGGGGCGGGGAACGTCGGTGAGCGTTACGCTCCCGCGCGACGTGTCCGTTTCTTCACCGGCGACTAGCCCGGCCTGAACCAAGCCCTGTCAGCATGGATGCCCTCCCGCACACTGGAGC
>JACDFU010000199.1 GCA_013815585.1 Chloroflexota bacterium | reverse complement strand
CTCGAGCGTGACACGGTCCCCGGCGGTCTTGCCGGCAGCTTCGAGGTGGCTCCCGGCATCTGGCTCGAGAAGTTCTATCACCACCTGTTCAAGACGGACCGTTCGGCGGTCGCCCTGATCGAGGAGGTGGGTCTCGGCGAGGCGCTGCGCTGGCATCGACCGACGACGACCGTGTTCCTCGGCGATCATGCCTACCCGCTCGACACGCCGCGGGCGGTCCTGGGGTTCAGTCCCCTGGCGGTTCCGGATCGGCTTCGCCTGGCGGCGGGCGTCGGTTATCTCCGGCTCCTGCCCTCGCCCGGTCGGCTCGAGAAGCAGACGGCCGGCCGCTGGATGCGACGGGTGATGGGCGGTACCACGTACGAGACCGTCTGGGAGCCGCTGCTCCGCGGCAAGTTCGGAGACGCCGCGTCGGACGTGTCGATGGCCTGGCTGTGGGCGCGGATCCACTGCCGGACCGCCGACCTCGGGTACATCCACGGCGGGTTCCACCAGCTCTACCTGGCGCTCGGCGAGCGGTTCACGAGCCTGGGTGGCTCGATCGAGTATGGCGCGGGCGCCTCGAGCATCCGGTCCGACGGAGGCAGCGTCGTGGTCGGCCACAAGCGCGCCGGGCAGGAGGACGAGAGCACCTTCGACCGCGTCGTCTCGACGCTGCCGACGGCCCTCACCGTGCGGCTCACCCCGGAGATGCCCGAGGCGTATTCGGCGCAGCACCCCGCGCCGCGGGCGCTCGGCGCGCACTGCCTCATCCTCAGCCTCGACCGGCCCCTGAGCGACGTCTACTGGATCGGCGTCAACGAGCCGGACATCCCGTTCCTGGCGCTGGTCGAGCACACCAGGATGGTGTCCCCGGATGAGTACGGGGGCCGGCATCTCGTCTATCTCGGCAACTACCGTTCCCATGACGACCCGCTGTTCAGCTGGTCGACGGACGAGGTGATCACGCAATTCGAGGCCGGCATCCGGCGCGTGAACCCGGCGTTCGATCGCTCCTGGATCCAGGAGGCGTGGTCGTTCGCCGCGCCGTTCGCCCAGCCGGTCGTCACGCCCGCCTTCGCGAGGACGATTCCCGGTTTCGACACGCCGGTGCCCGGTCTCTATGTCGCCAACATGTTCCAGGTCTACCCGTACGACCGCGGCCAGAACTACTCGATCGAGCTGGCGGAGCGGCTGATCACGCACCTCGCCGCATGAGCGAGCTGCGAGCGGCCGCCAGCGGCAGGTCCCGATCTGCCGGCAGCCTTCGATGATCCCGGCGATCGCGCTCGTGCTCGTGGTGACCCTCGGTGGGACGATCGCCACCTATGCCTTCGACCGCGCCGCCCCGGCCTACGCCCGGCTGGCCACGGGCGCGCTGATCGGCCTGACGGCGCTCGGATTCATCGGGTTCGTCCTCGCCCTGTTGCTGGGCATGACGCCGGTCAGCCAGGGCATTGCCGCCGCCGTCGCGCTGGCGCCGGTCCTGCTGCTGCGGAGCCCATCGATTCGAACGGCCGTCCGCCGGGACCTTGAAGCAGCGCGCGACCGGCTCGGATCGATCGCACGACCGAGCAGTCGCGGGCTGGTGACCGTGGCCTATGGCCTGGCGATCGCGGTGGGCGCGTGGCTGGTGGCCGATCGGACGCTCTTCGAGCAGGCCGACGGGCTGTACATCGGCAACGTCAACAATCTGGGCGACCTGCCCTACCACCTGCAGATCACCGCCAGCTTCGCGTACGGCGACAACTTCCCGCCGCAGAATCCCGTCTTCGCCGGCAGCGGGTTCTCGTACCACTACATCGCCGACTTCCTGGCCGCCGTGTTCGTCGCCGTCGGGACCAGCCTCCGCGACGGCATGCTGATCCTGACGGTGACCGCCGGGCTGGCGCTCCTGGCGCTGATCCACCGCTGGACCCGCGACCTGACCGGCAGCGCGGTCGCCGCCCGGATCGCGCCCCTGCTCCTCGCGTTCAGCGGCGGTCTCGGTTGGCTGGTGCTGTTCGACGAGGCGCGACGGGGCGAGAGCGGTCTCGTCGCCGCGTTCGCTGCGTCGGACGCCCGGTACACGATCGATCCGGAGGGGTTCTGGCGCTTCGGCAACGCGATCACGACGTTGCTGATCCCCCAGCGCGGGCTCCTGCTCGGGATGGGGCTGGCGGTCATCGTCTTCACGCTGCTGTGGCAGCACCTGAACGTGCCGGACGAGCCGGCGTCCCCGACGGCGACCTGGCGGCGGGGCCTGCGCGACGCGCTCACGGAGCCCCGGATGGTGGTGGCCGGCGTGCTCACCGGCGTGCTTCCCATGGTCCACATCCACACCTTCGCGGTCGTCGGCGGCACGGCGTTCCTGTGGGGCATCGCGTTCCGCGAGTGGCGCGCCGGGCGATGGCTGCCGTGGGTCGTCTACGTCGCCAGCACGATGGCGGTCGCGGTGCCGTTGCTGGCGTGGACGGCCAGAGGCAGCCAGGCGAGCATCAGCGCCTTCTTCGGCCTGGAGCTGGGCTGGGACCACGGCGCCCACCCGTTGCCCTGGTTCTGGTTGGCGAACACCGGCGCGTTCATCCCGGCCTTCGTCGCGGCCCTGCTGTGGCGCGGGGACCGGCCCCTGGTGCCGCGCCGGCTGCTGCTCTACGCCCTTCCGTTCGTCGTCTGGTTCATCGTCCCGAACGTCCTCCGCCTGGCCCCCTGGCTGTGGGACAACATCAAGGTCTTTGTCTACTGGTGGCTGGGCGGCGTGCCCATCGTGGCGCTGCTGCTTGCCCGCCTGTGGAGCGACCGGACGGGGCCCCGGATCGCGGCCGTGGCCCTGGCCGTCGTCCTGATGGCCGCCGGGGCGC
>JACDFU010000016.1:19593-27822 GCA_013815585.1 Chloroflexota bacterium | reverse complement strand
GCTCGAGCTGCCTGGCTTCCCGGCAGCTCCCGCCCCCTCAGTCGGGGAGGGCGACGTAACGCCGCGCAATCGTTCGAGCAGGGCACCGAGGCCGCCGAGCGATGCCAGCGCCCCCGCCGAGACCCGGCGGCGATACTGGACCTTGGACACCATATGATCGAGGTGGCTGCCGGGCTTGGCCCGGTATCTGCACGATTCACAGGTCCAGTCGAAGGGCCCGTTCTCGTTCACGAGCTCGTGCCGCAAGCCGGCATTCGACCCATCGTCCGTATCCCCGAGAACCCGCTCGCCGAGTCGACGCCAGTCGATCGCGCTGCAGGCAGGGCAGCGGATGTCTTCAGCGGTCGGAACGGCAACGCCTTTTGGCATGACCCTACGGTAGCGGCCGTGGGGAAGCTGGGCAAAGCGCCACTTCGGCGTCGGTGCGCGAGGATGGCCGCGGGACACGTAGCAGGAGGAGAGATCGTGGCAAGGGCACGAGGCTCATTCGAAGTGACGTCCTGGGAGGAGGAGACCTACGAGGAGATGGACGATGGGGGCAAGCTGACTCAGGCATCGGTCGCGCAGACCTTCAGCGGCGACATCGAGGGCGAGGGAGCTGCCCAGTGGCTGATGTCCTATCGCGCCGACGGGACGGCGCACTTCGTGGGGCTCCAGCGCGTCCGAGCAACGGTGGCCGAGCGTCGCGGCGTCTTTGTTCTCGAGACCATCGGCGAGTTCGACGGCAAGGTGGCAAGGTGGGCGGCGTCGGTCGTGGAGCGATCAGGGACCGGGGGGTTGCGAGGGCTCACTGGTTCCGGCACGTTCGAGGCACCGGACGGCCCCCAGGCCTTCTTCGAGCTCGATTACGAGGCGACCTGATCCTTCTGCGCTGGCCGCCTGGCGAATCAGCTGCCCTCAGTATCCTTGCTCATCCGAAGCGGTGCTCATGCGATCAGGCGCCGCGTTTCGACCATTGAGTCGCACGATCATCGCGTGCGACCCACCAAGGAAGCGAGAGTGTGCCGTGGAGCAGAACACCGAGCAGCAGATCGTCATCCGGGAGGTCACCCAGGTCCAGGCGTCCTGGACGGAGGCCGAGCGCGGGGCGCCAGGCGCGTTCACCCTTCAGCTCATTCTCGATAACGGCGCCGACGAGTACGTGTTGCGCCCCACCGCCGAGGACGCTGACGTGCTCTTGAAGCTGATCAAGCGTAGTGACAAGGCGGTCTTCGACCTCGAGCGGAAGGTGCTCATCTTCGGCAACATCTCGGTCGACTGAGCCGGCCGAAGCGGCGCGCAGACCTACCCCAGGACCGTGTCCGTCGTCGTGTCGCGGCGGACCGTGAGCCAGCGACGGCAGCCCGCCTGGTGGAACCATCGCTCGGTCGTCACGCCCGCGACGTTGTCGAACATCCAGACATAGTCGACGTCACGTTCGATTGGATCGGTGATCCGATCCGGCACACCCCGGAGCTCGCCGCCGAAGCGATATTCCTCCACGGGACGGCGGCCGCATGTCGGACAGGGGATCCAGAGCATCAGTGTGTGCCGGTGGAGCCCGGGTCCGCCATGGTCTGGTCGCTCGCGAAGCGGTCGAGTCGGAACGGCTCGAGGAGTGGCGGGGTACGGCCTGAGGCGATCAGCTCGGCCATCAGCTCGCCTCCGGCGGGGATCGCCTTGAACCCCCAGGTGCCCCAGCCGGTCGTCACGAGAAAGCCCTCGACGCCGGTCTCGCCCAGAATCGGCGAGAAGTCCGCCGAGATGTCGCAGATACCGGTCCACTGGCGGAGGACGCGCAGGTTGCGCAGGAAGGGGAGGAGGTGCATCGCCTTCGCGGCGCTGCTCTGCAGGAAACTGAAAGAGGATTTCAGCGAGTAGCTCGGCTGCGCGTCGAATTCAGCGCCGATCAGCATCTGCCCGCGCTCTGTCTGCGACACGTAGCAGAGCAGCTCTGTGTCACTGAGGATGGGCTGGAAGGCTTGCTCGTAGTCGTTCGTCACGAACGCCTGGAGCGGGTGGGTGCGGATCGGCAGCCGCACGTCCGCATACGCCGCGAGCGTGGACACGTTTCCGCCCACTGCGCTTAGCACCTGGCCGGCCGAGATCGGCCCGGCCGACGTCTCGACCCCGGTCACCCGCGCCCCGTCACGTAGCAGCCCGGTGACCCTGGTGTGCTGCAGCACGTGGACGCCGAGGCGCATCGCGCCCTGTGCGTAGGCCCATACGACCCTGTCGTGCCGAGCCGTTGCGGCCGCCGGGTGATATGACGCCCCGAGCACGGGGTATCGGCCCCCACCGGACAGATCGAGCTGCGGGCAGAGCGCCTTGACCTCCTGCGGAGTGAGCATCACCGTCTCTGCGCCGCAGGCGAGGTTGAGCAGCGAACGGGCCCGCTCCGCCCGCATCGCGGTCTCGGTGTGGGCGAGCCAGATGATCCCCTTGGTCGTGTACATCATCCAGCAGTCCAGCTCATCCTCGAGCGTCTGATAGAGCTCCAGGCTGTGCTGGTAGAAGCGAACCGCCTCCGGAATCCCGTAGTTGGCGCGGATGATGGTCGTGTTGCGACCGGAGTTGCCAGCACCGATATAGCCGGCCTCGACCACGGCCACGTTGGTGATGCCGTGGCGGGCCGCGAGGTAGTAGGCAGTGGCAAGGCCATGGCCGCCACCCCCGACGATCACCACGTCGTAGGCGCGCTTCGCTTGCTGCCACCGGAGCGTGAGGCGCCGCTCGACGAACTCGTTCATCCCAGCCGGTCCGCGAGCTCGGCTGCGTAGGCGGCGGCGCACAGCAGGAGCACACGGTCCGTTGTCAGCCAGAGCTTTGCCGGCACACCGGCGATCAGTCCCTGGGCAAGCGCCGGCAGAGCGGTAGGCAGCGGCCACTCGATGTGCGTGACGAGACGATCGTCGAGTTCCTCGCGGGTCAGCCACCTTCCAACGAACCCCGATTCCTCGGCCACGATCGCGTGGTCGTCGGCGATATCCACCGCGGTTGCCCCGATGGCGAACGCGTCGTCCGGAGCGAAACGAAGCACGACGGTGCCCGCGCTCCACGGCGCCGCGTCAAGTGCCTCGGGCGAGGCCACGATCCTCAACCCGGGAAGCGTCTCAAGCGCGGGCACGGCCGCCCTCGGGATCGTAGAACGGGGGCGCCACCGCGACCGCCGATCGGCCGTCCACCATCACCTCGTCGGGAAAGGGCGTCCGCTTCAGCCAGCCGAGCATCACCGCGTGACCAAGCAGCGGAGAGGCGAAGCTCGAGGAGACATGCCCGACGATCTGCCGGTCTGACCAGATCGGGCTGCCTTCCGTCGGCGCGCTGCCGGGCATCGTCAGCCCGACCAGGCGGCGCGGATCCGGGAGCCCCGCGGTTCGGGCAAGCGCGGTGCGACCAACGAAGTCCGGCTTGTCCATCTTCACGGCCCACTCCATACCCAGCCGCCGGGGAGTCGAATCCAGCTCCGAGTCCATCCCCACGATCACGTGGCCCTTCTCGAGACGCAGCCCCTGGAGCGCCTGCAGGCCGTGGGGTGCGATGCCCAGATCCCGGCCCGCCGCCATCAGGGCTCGCCACAGCTCGACCGAGCGGTCGACGGCGTGGTGCAGCTCGAACGACACCTCCCCGGTGAAGCTGAGGCGCATGACATGGCATGGCACGCCGCACACCTCCGCGTGGACGTGCTGGAGAAAGCGAGGTGGCGAAGGCAGGCCGACCCGCTCCAGCAGCCGGCCGGCCAGCGGACCGGTGACGTTGATCGCGGCGAGCGACATCGTCCGGTCGAGCAGGTGAACGCGGAGGCCCCACGTCTCGGCCCAGTCGCGTACCCACATCTCCGCGTGTCCCGCACCCGCCGACGTGAAGGTGAGCACGAACCGAGTCTCCGCCTCGCGAAGGATCATGCCGTCGTCGATCAGGTGACCGCCATCGTTGAGCAGCAGGGCATATCGCGACCGGCCCACCCGGATGTCCCCCACGCCTGTGGGATAGAGCCGCTCCAGGAACTCCACGGCGTCGGGTCCCGACACGACGAGCTTGCCCAGCGTGCTGACGTCGCCGAGGGACACGCCCTCCCGGACCGCCCAGTACTCCGCCACGTGGTCGCCGTAGTGCCAGGGCCGCCACCAGCCGCCGAAGCGGTCCATCTGCGCTCCGAGCGCCACGTGCTCGTCGTGGAGCGCGGTCCGTCGGAAGGCATCGACGTGTACGCCCGCGGCGGCTTCCGCAATCGTGATCTGCCGCGACGCCGGTCGGGCGGTGAACGGCTCGGGGATCGCTGTGGAGCGTTCCGCGATGAAGGCGCGCAGATGCGGCAGGCAGGCGCTGCCCTGGCAGGTCCCGATGCCGACGAGCGCAGCCCGTTTGAGCAGTTCGAGGTCCTGGAACCCGCGCTCCCAGACGCCCACGAGATCGTCGACGTCGACGCGCGAGCAGGGACAGACGGTGCCCGCCGTGGGCGCCTCCGGCAGCGGGAAGCTCTGGGCAGCCGGCCCAACCACGGTGACCGGCAGGTCGTCGGCCATGCGCCACAGCACGGTGCGCGCCGCGCGACCGAGTCCCACGATCACGGTCTCGCAGGCGGTGGTCCGTTCGCCCTCCCCGTCGTCGTCGACCGTGACGACAGCCGACACCCTGCCCACGCCTTCGATCCGGCGCAGGCTGCCGCCCACCGGCGTACAGGGCACGCCGCTCGGTGGTGAGCCGATGGCGACCGAGACGCCGAGATCGACCCCTGCGGTATGGAGTTGCTCAGCGGCCCGAGCGGTAACGAGGCCGATCAGCCCGTTCCCCGGGCAGACGGGGTGGAGCTCGGCCGCGCCCGTCGCGACCACCACGTCCCTTGCGTGGATGTGGGCCATCCCTTTGGGTGTCCGGACGATGACCGTCGGGCCGGCATAGATCCCGACCACCTCCTCGCCGTCCCGAGCGTCGAGGAGCGTGACGCTGCGTCCCTGCCCCCGGGCGTTCGTGGCCGCGGCGGTCCCGCTCTCGCCGGCACCGATGACGACGAGGTCTGCCTCGATGCGCTGCACCGGGATTCGCCCGGCGGGCGGCGCTGTCGTGACGTCGATCTGTCGTGCGGCTCGCAGCGGCGGCGCGCCGGCCGCCGGGTGCCGCTGGACCACGAGCCCCGGACGGGCAGGTGTCTGGCAGGTTCGCGTGTACGCAATGCCGTCGACCTCCGCCACGCAGTTGCCGCAGTCACCGGCAAGGCAGACCGTGCCGCCGTGCTGGGGATGCTCCCCGGCGCGCATCACCGCGACAGCCACTGAGTCACCTGACCGATACGGGATCGGGCGACCGTCGAGGACGATCCGGCCGTCCCCGCTCATTCGCGCATCCGTCGCCCCTCTGGATCGAAGAGCGCAGTCGGCTGCAGCCGAGCAGGGCGACGCTGACCGATGATCTCGATCTCGAAGCCGCCGTCCGCCTCCGGCGTGACAAGGTGCGTCGGAACGTAGCCCAGCGCCACTGACGCCCCGCTGTGATGGGCGTATCCGCCGGAGGTCACCCAGCCGACGACCGTTCCGTCGTGCCAGATCGGCTCGTCGCCGATGGCGTCCGCCGGGTCATCGCGATCGGGCTCCACGATCAGCGTGACCAGCCGCCGCGCCGGGCCGTTTGCCAGCTCGGCCTCGTGTGCCGCGCGGCCGATGAACTCGTGGTCGAGCTTGATATAGCTCGCGAGGCCAGCCTCCAGGGGGGTGTAGATCGGTCGGTATTCGCGGAACCATGTGCCGTAGCCCTTTTCGAGCCGGAGCGACATGAGGGCGCGGAACCCGAACAGCCGGATGCCGAACTCCGCTCCTGCCTCCATCAGCGCGTCGAACAGCGATCGCTGGTACTCGGGCGCCACCCACAGCTCGTAGCCAAGATCACCGGTATAGCTCAGCCGGCCTGCCCGGGCCGGGATCATGCCGACATCGAGCTGCCTGAAGTCCATGAACCTGAACGACGGCGTGGACAGGTCGGTATCGGTGACCTTCTGCAGCACGTCGCGCGCCCGGGGTCCGGCGACCGCGAGGCCGACCAGGCCCAGGCCGAGGACGCGCAGGGACACGCTGCCATCGGTCGGCAGATGCTGGAGGAACCAGCGGCTGTGGTGGGTTTCGGCAGCCTGGGAGCCGAAGAGGAAGAACTCCTCCTCCGCGGCGCGAGCCACCGTGAACTCGCCGAGGAGCCTTC
The DNA here is from genome assembly GCA_013815585.1 of Chloroflexota bacterium. Lineage (GTDB taxonomy): Bacteria > Chloroflexota > Limnocylindria > Limnocylindrales > CSP1-4 > JACDFU01. The sequence goes on along the minus strand of JACDFU010000016.1, from coordinate 21,654 downwards.
CCTGCGGGTTGAGCAGGGCGGTCAGCGTGATCCGGCCGAGGGCCGGCAGTCGGTTCGTCAGCAGGCTCGAAAGCCAGGCCGCAGCGCCGGGACCGGTCACGTGGTACTTCGCGAAGTTCGAAGTTTCGACCAGGCCGACACGCTCGCGGACCGCCGCGCACTCCGCGGCGACCTGGCGCCATGCGTTGGAGCGGCGGAACGTGACCTGCTCGAGGGGCTCCTTCCCCGGTTCCTGGAACCACAACGCGTGCTCCAGCCCGAACGAGGCCCCCCAGACCGCGTTTGTCGCTGTCAGACGGTCGTAGATCGGCGTGGTGTGCAGCGGGCGCGCAGCGGGAAGCTCCTCGTTTGGAAAGGTGATCCGGAAGCGTCGCGCGTAGTTCTCGCGGACCTTCGCATTGGTGTAGCCGATCGTGGCGTAGTCGCCGTAGCGGGCCACGTCCATGCCCCAGATATCCATTCCGGGATCACCCTCGGTCATCCACGTTGCGAGGGCCAGGCCGACGCCGCCGCCCTGGGAAAGCCCGGCCATCACGCCGCAGGCGACCCAGTAGTTGCGCAGCCCGCGGACGGGGCCCACAAGGGGATTCCCGTCCGGAGAGAACGTGAATGGCCCATTGATGACCTTCTTGATGCCGACGGTGGCCATGGCAGGGTAGTGCTGGAAGGCCACCTCCAGCTCGGGCGTGATCCGCTCGAGGTCCGCTCGGAGCAGCTGCGCCCCGAAGTCCCATGGCGTCTCCCGTGGAGCCCAGGGCACGCAGGCCTGCTCGTAGGTGCCGAGCAGCATGCCGCCGCCCTCCTGGCGAATGTAGATCTCGCCGCCGAAATCCATCGCCATGGCCATCTCCTTGCCGGTGGCGGCCATGTTCGCCGCGACTTCCGGCATGTTCTCCGTGAGCAGGTACATGTGCTCCATGGCAAGGACGGGCAACTCGAGACCGACCATCCGGCCGACCTCCCGCGCCCATAACCCGGCCGCGTTCACGACGTGCTCGGCGTGAATCGTCGTCCCCGCGTCCGTGTGGACGTTCCAGCTCCCGTCCGGGCGCTGGCTCAAACCAGTGACCGCCGTGTTGCGGTGCACCTCGGCGCCGGCCATTCGCGCACAGGCGGCGTACGCCCGAGTGACGCCCGACGGGTCGACGTGACCCTCCACGGGGTCGTACAACGCGCCCACGAAGCAGCTCGGGTCGAGCAGCGGGAAGAGCGTCTGCGCTTCCGATGGAGTGATGAGCTCGAGATCCATCCCCAGGTAGCGACCGCGCGCCTGCGTCAGGCGCAGGAAGTCCATTCGCACCGCGGTGTCAGCCAGCATCAGGCCGCCTGGCAGGTGGATGCTGCAGCTCTGCCCGGAGGTCCGCTCGATCTCCTCGTACAGCTGGACCGTGTATTGCTGCAGCTTCGACACGTTGGGGTCGCCGTTGAGCGTGTGCATGCCTCCGGCCGAGTGCCACGTCGAACCAGAGGTCAGATCCTTTCGCTCGAGGAGCACCACGTCGGTCCAGCCCGCCTTCGTCAGGTGGTAGAGCACGGCGCAGCCCACCACGCCTCCACCGATCACGACGACGCGGGTCGATGACTTCAACCTTGGATCCCTTTCCCTGCGGGCTGGGCAGGGCGTCATGGCCCGCGCCGCACTCAGCATTCGTACTCAGAAGTCGGTTGGGACGCCGCCCTCCGCCTTGCGGCGATCGACGAAGGCCGCCAGCTCCTCCTGGACGCTCGCCTCGATGGCGGGAGGCTCGTAGGCCGCGAGGAGCTCCTTGTAGATGCGGTTTGCCTTGCCGGCGGCCTCCGGGCTGCCCGCTTCCTGCCACGTTTCGAAGTTCCGCCAGTCCGAGAGCATCGGCTTGTGGAAGGCCGTGCGGAAGCGGGACTGCGTATGGGCGGCGCCGAAGAAGTGGCCACCCGGGCCTACCTCGCGGATCGCGTCGAGGCCCAGCGTCTCATCGTCAACGACGACCGGATCGAGGAAGGCTGCAACCATCTGGAGCAGGTCCGCGTCGAGGATCAGCTTCTCGAATCCAGCGTGGAGCCCACCCTCCATCCAGCCCGCCC
>JACDFU010000016.1:18320-19583 GCA_013815585.1 Chloroflexota bacterium | reverse complement strand
CCCGCCCCGTGCATCAGGAGGTTGACCCCGCCCATCACGGCGCCCCACAGCGAGAAGACCGACTCGTAGGCCGCCTGAGCGTCGAGTGCGTTCGCGGCAGAGACGTTGGAGGAGCGATAGGGTAGCCCGTAGCGGCGAGCCAGCTGACCGCCAACCATTGCGGTCCGCATGTACTCGGGTGTTCCGAAGGCGGGGGCACCCGACTGCATGTCGACGTTCGATGTGAACCCGCCGTAGACGACGGGCGCGCCCGGTCGCACCACCTGGGTCATCACCACTCCCGCCAGTGCCTCCGCGTTCTGCTGCGCGAGCGCGCCTGCGAGCGTCACCGGTGCCATGGCCCCGGCGAGCGTGAACGGGGTGATCACGATGACTTGGTTGCGGGCGGAGTACTCGAGGATGCCCTGGAGCATCGGTGCGTCAAGGCGGAGCGGCGAGCTCGAGTTGATGACCGTGAAGATTGACGGCTCTCGCTCCAGGGTCGCGTCATCGACGCCCCGCGCGATGCGGACCATCTCGAGGCAGTCCTGGTTCCGCTGGCGGCCGAGGCTGTAGGCATGGACTGGCTTGTCCGCCAGAGTGAGGAGGTCGTAGAAGGCGTCAAGGTGGCGGACCGACGCGTGGAGGTCGACCGGCTCGACGGGATAGCCGCCGAAGAAGTGAAGGACGTCGAGCATCTGTGCCAGTCGGACCAGGTTCTGGAAGTCGGTCCGGTTGCCGACCCGCCGGCCGCCGTCCAGGTCGGACGCGTACGGCGGGCTGCTGACACACCCGAAGGCCAGGTAGTCCTCGCCGATCCGAAGATCGTGCTCCGGATTGCGGGCATGGAGCGTGAACGAGGAAGGCGCCGTGCGAATGGTCTCCTCGACCATCTCATGCTCGAACCGGACTCGCTCCGTCCCGTTCTCCACGCGAGCACCGGCCCCAGCCAGCAGGTCGCGCGCCTCTTCGTCGAGGAAATCCATGCCGATCTCCTCGAGGATCTGCAGGGAGGCCTCGTGGATCGACTGGAGTTCGTCGGCGGAGACGACCTCCGTCGGCGGGTAGCGCATCCTCGGCTGGGCCCAGGGGCGTTGCTGCGGGAGGCGGCTCCGCTCATGCCCAGCTCGCCCACCGCTGCGACGTCGCGCGGAGCCCGTCACGGGAACGTGGTGTCCGTCATGCAGTCCTGCCTCGATCGCCGGAATGCAGGTTGTTGAGGGACGCCACGATGCGCACAGGGGCGCTCACAGGGTCTCGCCCAGGCCCGGGTGGGCCTGGGCG
>JACDFU010000016.1:0-18310 GCA_013815585.1 Chloroflexota bacterium | reverse complement strand
CGGCGGCCGGCTCCTCGCCGTCGACGTCGACCTTCGCGTTCAAGGCCTTCATCGTCTCGCTGTCGAGCGCATCGGCGACCGGGCCGAACAGATCCGCCACTCCTGGATTCGCGTCCAGAACCTCTTGCCGGACGTTGAGCGCCGGTAGGTAGGTCCCGAAGAAGACCTTGTCGTCCTCGAGCACGGTCAAGTCAAGGGCGGCGAGCCGGCCGTCGGTCGCGAAGACCTCGCCGAAGATGCACGGATCGCTCTTGTCGATCGAGGGGAAGATGAGCCCGAACTCGACCTCGGAAACGTCGCTGAATTTGAAGCCGTAGGCCTCCTCGAGTCCTGGCAGGCCGTCATCGCGCCCCAGGAACTCGGCCGCCGCGCACAATGTCATCTTTTCGGGATTGTCGGTGGCAAAGGCCGTTACGTCGGACAGGCTGGCGAGCCCCAGCTCAGTCGCGTTCTCGCTGGCGAGCGCGATGGCATAGGTGTTGTTGAAGGGCGCCGGATCGAGCCACGCGATGTCGTTGTCGGCGTCCGCCTCCTTGACCGCCTCATACTGCTCCTGCGCGTCGATGATCGGAGTGTCGTTGCCGAGGTGGTTGATCCAGCCGGTGCCGGAGTACTCCCAATACATGTCGATCTCGCCCGAGTTGAGTGCCTCGCGAACGACCGTCGACCCCTGGAGGCCCGTTTGATCGTTGACGGTGGCGCCGGCGTCCTCGAGGACCTGGATCGTGATCTGGCCGAGGATCAGCTGCTCGGTGAACTCCTTGGAGCCGACCGTGATGTTCGCGCCAGCGAGGTCGACGCCGCTGGCCGGCGGCCTCGCGCTCGCTGGGGCCTCGCTCGTGGGGCTGGTCTCGGCCATGCTCTCGGCGGCCGACGGGCTGGTCTCGGCCATGCTCTCGGCGGCCGATGGACTGGCAGCACCCGTGTCTGCGCTCACGGCGGCCGATGGGCTGGCTCCACCGCCGCCTCCGCAGGCCGCGATGACGAGGGCAAGGATGCCCAGGAGGGCGATGGATCGCCCGGGTCGACTGTGGGTCATGGTGAAGTCTCCTCCTCTAAAAGGTCGAGTCGGCTCGGCTTGAACTCTGCGCTCTAGACTCCTTTCGTCGAACGAATGGCTCAGAGCCCCTTCGGGCTCAGACGGGTCTCGGCGATGCCGCCGATGTGGTCGATGAAGAGGGCGAGCGCAGCAGTCAGGACGCTCCCGGCGAGCACGACCGTCTGCCGGTTGCTGACCAGGCCGCCCTGGATGATGTCGCCCAGGCCGCCGGCGTTGACGAAGGTAGCGAGGGTCGCCGTGCCGACGTTGATGACCAGGGCCGTCCGCACACCGGCGAGGATCACCGGCACGGCCAGCGGCAGCTCGATCTTCTGGAGCACGGCGCGCTTGGTCATGCCCATGCCGCGGGCCGCCTCGATCGTCGGCTGGTCGACCTGCTGGAGCCCGACCATCGTGTTGCGCAGGACCGGCAGGATCGAGTAGGCGACGAGGGCGACGATTGCCGGCCAGAAGCCGATCGTCCAGATGAGCGCCAGGATGACCAGCACGCCGATGGATGGCACCGCCTGGCCGATGTTCGCCACGGCGATCACCGGTGGGACGATCGGTCGAGCCGCCGGTCGGGTGAGCAGCACGCCGAGTGGCACTGCGATGGCAATCACGAAGATGGTCGACACGAAGGCAAGGGCCATGTGCTCGACGAAGGCGGTGGAGATCCTCTCGAAGTTCAGGGACCGTCGCTCGATACTGCCGAGATCCTGCGTCCCGAGCCACAGGAACAGGATGCCGCACACGGCTGCCAGCACGATTGGCAGGCCCAGGTAACCCATCGCGCTCGCACGCCGGCCGCGGAAGAGATCAGTTCCACCGGCGACGAGCGCCCCGGGGTTCAGATCGGCGTCGGCCACCGGCTGCCCGCTGAGCGCCATCAGGCGTTGACCGCCCCTGCGGCGTGCAGCTCGTCGGCCTCGGCTCGGGACCGCTCGCGGGCATCGCGCCGTAGCTCCTGGATCACGCTGCTGACCGTGCCGAACTCGACCGAGCCCATGTAGGCGCCGGAGCCGTCGACGACGGCGACACAGCCGAAGCGCGACTTGAGCATCTCGTTGAGCGCGTCAGCCAGCGTGGCGTGCGGCTGGACGACCGCATCCGACGGCAGGCCGATCTCCGCCAACGGGCGGTCGCTGCGCTGAATCTCGCGGCCGCCGACCCAGCGCACGGGCCGGCGCTGGTCATCGAGGATGAGGACGGCGCCCTTGTCCGACCCGCGCAGGGCCTCCAGGACCTCCGTCCTCGTGGCATCGACACCCGCCGTCGGCCACGGGATCAGCTCGATGTCGCGGACGCGGGTCAGGCCGAGCCGCTTGAGGGAGGCTCCGGCGCCGATGAAGTCCGCGACGAAGTCGTCGGCCGGGGCGGCCAGGATCCGCTCGGGCGTGTCGTACTGGGCGATCTTGGACCCTTCCCGCAGGATCGCGATCCGGTCGCCCATCTTGATCGCCTCGTCGATGTCGTGGGTGACGAAGACGATGGTCTTGCGGATCGTCTGCTGGAGCCTCAGGAACTCGTTCTGGAGGCGGTCTCGCGTGATCGGGTCGATGGCACCGAACGGCTCGTCCATGAGCATCACCGGCGGGTCAGCGCTCAGGGCGCGGGCAACACCGGCGCGCTGACGTTGACCTCCCGAAAGGTTCTTGGGATAGCGGTCCCGGTAAGTTCCCGGGTCGAGACCCACCATCGCCAGAAGCTCGTCCACCCGGCTCCGGATCCGCTTCTCGTCCCAGCCGAGCATCCTCGGCACGGTCGCGATGTTGTCCGAGATGGTGTGATGCGGGAACAGCCCGACCTGCTGGATCACGTAGCCGATTCGCCGTCGCAGCTGGTCCGGGTTGACTTTCGTGACGTCCTCGCCCTCGAGGATGATGCGGCCCGAGGTCGGCTCGATGAGGCGGTTGATGAGCCGCATGGTCGTCGTCTTGCCACAGCCGGAGGGACCGACGAGGATCACGATCTCGCCGGCCGGGATCTCCATGTCGATGCTGTCGACCGCGGGCTTGGGCTGGCCAGGGAAGATCTTGGAGAGGTCCTGGAGGCTGATCATCGACTCTGTGGGCTGGCTGGCAGCGGTCGTGGTCACGTCAGGCACGGATCCCCCTCGAAGTCGTGAGTCGGGCGACAATCATGAAGAAGAAGTCGATGAGGATCGCGATGGCGATGATGCCCAGCACAGCGCTCACGGCCTGGGGCACGGCCGTCGGCGTCCCAACGCGGGCAAGGGCGCGGAAGATGTCCTTGCCGAGTCCGGGTCCATTGACCACTGCCGCGACCGCGGCGATTCCGACGATGATGACGGCGGCGACCCGAACTCCCGTGAGAATGATCGGCCAGGCGAGCGGCAGCTCGATACGCAGCAACCGCCGGTAGCGGCCCATGCCCATCCCCTGGGCTGATTCGACGATGGCCGGGTCGACCGAGCGCAGGCCGGTAATCGTGTTCCGGACGATAGGCAGCAGCCCGTACATCACGAGAGCAATGACGGCGGGCGTCGCCCCGAGACCAAGTGGGGCGACCAACAGCCCGAACAGGGCGAACGACGGAATCGTGAGGAAGATGCCGGTGATCGCCAGCGCCGTCCGGCGCGGTCGCTCGGTGCGATAGGTCAGGACCCCGAGAGTCACGCCGATAATCGTGGAGATCGTCACCGACACCAGCACGAGGATCGCGTGCTCGATCGTCAGCCCCAGCAGCCGACCGCCCTGGGCGGCCAGGTAGTCGAGGATCGTCATGCGGGCACTGCTGACCGCGCCGCCAGGCTCCTGTGCCGCAGGCCATCCCAGCCGAGCTGCGTCGACAGCTCGTCCGCGGCTGCCTTGATCTGCTGGCCGGCGAAGGGCAGGCGTGCCCCGAGTCGGAACTTGGGCGCGGAGACGTTCAGGGCGGCGATCACCTCGCCGCGGAAATCGCGCACCGGTGCCGCTGCGGCGACCAGGCCAGGCTCGAACTCCTCGTCCACGGTGGCATAGCCGCGACGTCGCGCGAGAACGATCCGCTGATTGAGATCCTCGATGTTGCGCGGCGCGTTGGGGCCGCCGACATCGAACCTGACCCCCGCGAACAGCCGGTCGAGCTCGTCTCGTTCGAGATCGATCAGCAGCGCACGGCCCGAGGAGGTGTTATGCGCCGGTACCAGGCGACCGGCCCAGGCGACGGTCTGGACGGCATGTGGCGGCGTTTCGGTCAGCAGGGTCAGCACCTCGTTCCCCTGCAGGACCGAGAGGTGGATGCGCTCGCCCAGATCCTTTTCGACGAGCCGGCGGATGATCGGGGCGCCGGCCGCCAGAAGACGCTGGTCGGCCGCGCGGGCGGCGAGCGCAAAGACGTGCCAGCCAATCCGGTACGTCATCGACTCGGCGTCGCGTTCGACGTAACCGGCATCGGCGAGGATCCGGAGCGTTCGGGAAACCTGGCTCTTGTCACGGCCCTGGTGCGCCGCCAGTCGGTTCACGCCCCAGCCGCCCTGTGCGACGGCGTCGTCCGAGGCGAGGGCATCCAGGAGCGCAAGGGCGCGACGGAGACTGCTCGGGGGCTCGTCTGCCACGGATGCACGGTGCCAGATGGATGCGCCAGATGCAATAGGGGGTGCACAAAATGCAACCCGCTACCATGAGATGCCATGTGCGGCATCGCTGGCCTGTGGGGAAGCTCGGACCGCGGGACGGTCCAACGGGTCAGCGACGGCCTGGTCCATCGGGGTCCGGATGGGGCGGGAATGCACGTCCAGCCGAACGGCGTGTTGGGCCACCGCCGACTGGCGATCATGGACCCCCTCGGCGGAGCGCAGCCGCTGTACGACGAGGCCCGCCGGATGGCGATCGTCGCGAACGGCGAGATCTACAACTTCCCCCGACTGCGTCGCGAGCTGAGCGACCGCCATACGTTCGCCACGACCAGCGACAACGAAGCGATCCTCCATCTCTTCGAGGAACGTGGCAGCGATACCCCCGCAGCACTCGAGGGGATGTTCGCCTTCGCGATCTGCGACGAGGACCGTCTCTTTCTTGCCCGCGACCCGATCGGCATCAAGCCGCTCTACTACGGACGCGGCACCGACGCTTCCGGGGCAGCGGTCACTGCGTTCGCGTCGGAGATGAAAGCGCTGGCCGACTGGGCCGATGAGCTTCATGAGTTTCCGGCCGGGCACTACTTCGACAGCCGGACCGGCTTCGCTCTGTACTACGAGGTGCCGACCGCACCTCCAGTGGAGCGGTCGGTGGAGGACCACGTCGCCCTCGTGCGCAAGGGCCTGGAGGCGGCCGTCGCATCGCACATGATGAGCGACGTTCCCGTGGGAGCATTCCTGTCGGGCGGCCTTGACTCGAGCGTCATCGCGGCGCTTGCCAGGCGGCACGTCGACGAGCTGCACACCTTCTCGGTCGGCCTTGCGGGGTCGCGGGATATCGAGGCCGCCAGGCAGGTCGCGGCCCATCTCGGGTCGATCCACCACGAGTACCTGATGACGCCCTCGGAGGTGGTCGAGAAGCTGCCCGAGATCGTCCACGCGCTCGAGTCGTTCGACCAGGACCTCGTGCGCAGTGCGATCCCCACGTACTTCTGCTCGCGCCTGGCCGCCGAGCACGTGAAGGTGATCCTGACGGGGGAGGGGGCGGACGAGCTGTTCGCCGGTTACGCGTACCACAAGGATCTGGGTGATCCGGCCGTGCTCCACCGCGAGCTGGGCCGCTCGGTGTCGACGCTGCACAACATCAATCTGCAGCGCGTTGACCGCCTGACGATGCTCCATAGCATCGAGGGGCGGGTCCCATTTCTTGACACCGGCTTCATCGCACTCGCGCTGAGCGTGCCTGCGGAGCTCAAGCTTGCTCGGACGTCGGATGGCCGCGTCGTCGAGAAGTGGGTATTGCGGATGGCCTGCGAGGATCTGCTCCCTCCCGAGATCGTGTGGCGGACCAAGGAGCAGTTCGACGAGGGCAGCGGAACGGTCGACCTGCTCGGCGAGGCGCTGGATCCGCTCCTGGGGGACATCGATCTCGATCGGTACCACGCCGCAACCAACGAGCCTGTCCGGTCCGCGGAAGAGGCGCTCTACCACCGCATGCTGTCCGCCAGTTACGCGCGGCCGGAGCTTATCCTGCGCAACGTCGCTCGCTGGACCGACGACCGGCTAGAACAGCCCCACGATGTTTCCGTCGGCGTCGATGTCGATGTTCTCGCCACCCGGCCTTGAAGGGAGCCCGGGCATCGTCCGCATATCGCCGAGCAGCGGCGTCACGAAGCCGGCGCCAGCCGATAGCGCGACTTCCCTGATCGGCACTCGGAAGCCGGTCGGACGGCCCTTGAGGGCTGGGTCGTGACTCAGCGAGGCCTGGGTCTTGGCCATGCACACCGGTAGCCGCCCGAAGCCCATCTCTTCGTATCGCTCCAGCGCCCGGGCCGCGGCCGGCGCCACATCCACGCCCTCGGCGCCATACATGCGTGTCGCGACCGCCTCAATCTTCGCCAGCAGCGAGGCTTCCTCGGGATAGAGGAACTGGAAGTCGGGAGCGCCCTCGCCGGCGGCATCCCAGACAGCCTCCGCCAGCGCCGTGGCACCCGATCCGCCCTCCGTGAAGTGCGTGGCGGCGACCGCGTCGCGAGCTCCCGAGGCAAGCGCGGCCTCCCGGACCGCCTCGATCTCCGCGGGTGTGTCGGTCGGGAAGATGTTGATCGCCACGACGGCGGGAACGTTGAAGGCGAGGACGTTCTCGATCTGCTTGGCCAGGTTTGCGGCTCCGGTCCGGACCGCCTCCACGTTCTCCTGGACGAGTGCCGGATCCAACGCAGCACCTGCCACGATCCGGCCGGCGCCGCCGTGCATCTTGAGAGCCCGGATGGTCGCGACGACCACGGCCGCGTCGGGCCGCAGCCCCGAGATACGGCATTTGATGTTGAAGAACTTTTCAGCGCCCATGTCCGCCCCGAAACCGGCCTCCGTGCAGACGATCTCGTTCGTCGCAAGCGCGACGCGGTCCGCGAGCACGGAGTTGTTGCCGTGCGCGATGTTGCCGAACGGGCCGCAGTGGACGAACGCGGGACCCCCTTCGAGGGTCTGCAGGAGGTTCGGCTTGATCGCATCGGTCAGGAGGGCGGTCATCGCGCCGGCCACCCCGATGTCGTCCGCGGTGACGGGCGTCCCGTCCGTGCGCGCGGCAAGGACCATTCGGCCGAGCCGGGCGCGGAGATCGTGGATGTCGCTCGTCAGTGCCAGGACCGCCATCACCTCGGAGGCGACGGTGATCTGCCACTCCGTCTCGCGTGAAGGGCCGTTTTCGCGCCCGCCGAGACCAATGATGGTCCGCCGGATGGCGCGGTCGCTGATGTCCACGACGCGCGGCCAGGTGATGGAATGTGGGTCGATCCCGAGCGGGTTCCTGTGGTGCAGGCTGTTGTCAAGGAAGGCCGCCGCGAGGTTGTGGGCGGCGCCGATGGCGTGGACGTCCCCGGTCAGGTGGAGGTTGAAATCCTCCATCGGGATGACCTGGCTGTAGCCGCCTCCTGCCGCCCCGCCCTTGATCCCGAAGACCGGCCCGAGCGAAGGCTGGCGGATGCACACGGCTGCCTTGCGGCCGATCCGGTTGAGGCCCTGCGCAAGGCCCACGGTCGTGGTCGACTTGCCCTCGCCCAGCGGGGTTGGCGTGATCGCGGTGACGACCACGTACTTGCCCCGTGGGTTCTCTGTCTCGACCCGGCGGATCCCATCGAGGGTCAGTTTCGCCTTCGTGCGCCCGTAGGGCTCGATCTCCTCGTCGCGCAGTCCCAGCTCTCGCGCGATGTCGTCGATGGGTCGAGGCGTCACGGAACGGGCGATCTCGAGGTCGGACGGGAAGGTCATCGGACTCCTCGGTTGGCGACCGCAGCCGAGCGGGTCGATCCGCCGCTGGCGAGTCGGCTGAGGTAGCGCCGCCGCCAGGTCTCCGTGGGTTCGACGGCGTTGAACGTGTAGAGATGGAGATCGCTGATCCCGGCGACGGGATCAGCGATCTGCGGGGCCAGTGCCTCGAGCAGCCCGTCCGGCCGAAAGAAGCCGCCCGACCGGATGAGGCGCGCGACGAACCTGATGTTCTTGGTGAGGAACCGGTGCGTGTCAGCGACCCCGATCCGCGCGCTGATCGCGAGCAGCCGGTGCGGTTCCGTCACGCCCGGCAGGCCGACGTGCACCGGCAGCGAGATTCCGTCAGCCCGTCGCGCCGCAAGCCATGAAGCGATCGCACCCGGGTCGAAGCAGAGCTGCGTGGTCATGTAGCTCGCATACGGCGCCTTGGCGCGCAGCGCGTCGAGAAGCACCTCATCGGCGAGGAACGGGTGTCCCTGCGGATAGCACGGGATACCGATCTCGCCCAGGGGGTGGCCGATCTCCTGCATCTCGCGGATCAGCGACAACCCATCCGGAAAGTCTCCGGGCACCTTCGCGTCCCCGCCGACGATGAACGCCCGATCCACGCCGGCTCCGTCGAGCCAGTCGATGAGATCCGCGAGGTGCGCGCGGTCCCGGACCATCCGTGCCGAGAGGTGGGGCACGGCACGGAAACCGGCGGCCTGGAGCTGCTCGCAGAGAGCGATCGTCGGCTCGATGCCCTTGAGTGGGGAGGCGGTGACCGAGACTCGCGCACCGCGGGGCAGGAACGCGGCGTGGTCCATGGCGTCCCTCAGCGGGATGAGCTCGAACGTCGGGCCCGAGAGGATGGCGGCCAGCGCCGTCTGCTCGACCGCGGAGATGCGGGACCTGGGCCAGAAGAGCATCCCTCAGGCGTCCCGATCGGCGATGGACGCTGCGACCGGCCGCCGCCGCTGTCGCTCTGATCGACCGGCGGCCTTTCCGCCTTCGAGGCGCCTCGGCAGTTTCACCACCCGTGAGAGGTGGGGGTACGCAGCCGTTCGATGGGGAAAGGCCATGGCCGCCACGAAGTGCTCCTGGAAGCGAGGCTCGACCGCGGTCTCGATCTTGGAGACCGTGCGGACGACCCGCTCGATCTCCTGCCGAGAGGCGCGAGAAAGGAGTGCGATCAGCGCGCCGGTGCCGGCCGCGTTGCCGGCGGATCGGACGGCCGCGAGGTCGCAGTCGGGGATCAACCCGAGGACCATGGCGTGGAACGGATCGATCTGGCTCCCGAACGCCCCGGCGAGTCGGACCTCGTCGACGGCCTCGATGCCGGCGTGGTCCATCAGCAGCCGAGCGCCTGCATACAGGGCGGCCTTGGCCAACTGGATCGCGCGGACGTCGTTCTGCGTCACGGTGATGCGCGGCCGGCCGCGCGGCGAGCCGTCATGGAGAAGGTACGAGAAGGTGCGTCCGTCGGCAATGACACGCGGCGTGCGGGCAGCAAGGGACCCGTCAATGATTCCGTCCGGCGTGATGATCCCGGCGAGGAAGAGCTCGGCGACCACCTCGACGATGCCGGAACCGCAGATGCCGGTGACACCCGTCTCCTGGGTGACCAGCTCGAACTCGGCCCCATCGGACCAGACGTCCGATCCGATGACGCGGAAGCGTGGTTCCAGGGTCTGCCGGTCGATCCGGACCCGCTCGATCGCGCCGGGTGCGGCTCGCTGGCCGCTGCTGATCTGGGCGCCCTCGAACGCCGGCCCCGTCGGGCTCGATGCCGCGAGCAGGAAGTCCCGATCGCCGAGCACGATCTCTGCATTTGTGCCGACGTCGACGACGAGGCTCACTACTTCAGCCTGGTGAGGGGCCTCGGCCAGGATGACGCCCGCCGTGTCTGCTCCGACGTGCCCCGCGATGCAGGGCAGGACGTAGACGCGGGCACCCGGATGGGCCTTCAGCTCGAGCTCGGAGGCGCGCAGCCGGATCGCCCGGTCCGTGGCGAGCGCGAACGGTGCCGATCCCAACGGGACAGGGTCGATGCCCAGGAGCAGGTGGTGCATCACCGGGTTGCCCACCACGGTCAGCTCGAGGATGTTTTCCCGCTCGACGCCCGCCTTCGCGGCAAGGCCGGCCAGCAGTCCGTGGAGTGCCGTTCGGACGGCTGTCGTCATCTCCGCTGCTCCCTCGGGGTGCAGCATCGCGTACGAGACTCGGCTCATCAGGTCCTCGCCGAACCGGATTTGCGGGTTCATCACGCCGTTGCTCGCGAGGACCGCGCCGTCTGCGAGGTTGGCCAGGTGGCCCGCGATCGTGGTCGATCCCACGTCGATCGCGACACCGTAGGCGGCCTCGTGGAGTCCCGGCCAGATGGCGCTGATGACGCGCGCGTCGTGGACCGCGACGGTGACCGCCCATCTGCCTTCCTCGAGCGCCGGCTGGAGGGCGCGGATCACGTTGAGGTCAGCGTCCAGGTCACGCAGGCCCCATTCCCTCTCGAGCGCTTCCCTGAGGCGGGCCAGATCACCGGACGGGGAAGCAAGCTCCGGCCGGGTGACCTCGACGTAATGGAGTCGCACGACCGGATCGATGTGAAAGTTCCGGATCTCGAGGTCCTTGCGGACGACCTGCCGGTAGACCTGGCTCTCCGGGGGGACGTCGATGACCACGTCGCCGCGGATCTGCGCGAGGCAGGAGAGGCGGCGAGCGGGGTCGAGGCCGCGTTGCTGGCGGTACTCGATCTCGGGTGGAGAGTGCGGTGACAGGTGCTCGGGCTGCGAGTCGATGCCGTGCTTGGCGAAGCTGCCGACGCTCTGCTGGATCTGGCATCGGCCGCAGATGCCTCGCCCCCCGCAGACGGCATCGATGTCCACGCCGAGTGCCCGCGCGGCACCGAGGACTGTCGTGGCCGTCGGGAAGCGGCCGCGCCGGCCCGATGGCGTGAAGACGACGAGCGGCGCGGCGGTGTCGGCCACCGGCGGGTTCTCCGCTCAGGCCTGGGCGGCCGACGCCGTACGGCGCCGGTTGATGCGCCGACCCTGCTCGCCGGCAGGTGGAGCAGTTCGGAAGGTGCGGATCCAGCGGGCGGCGTCCCGGTCGTTGCCCATCAGGACATCGCCGGCCATGACCGCCTGGCGGACGCCCTCGGCGATCGGATTGGTGATCGCGGAGGTCAGGCCGCTCGCCATAGCCATCGCGAGGTAGGCGCCGTTGATGCCCTCCCGATTCGGAAGCCCGAAGCTGACGTTCGACGCTCCGCAGGTCGAGTTGACGCTGAGCTCGTCGCGGAGGCGCCCGAGGATCCGGAAGACCTGCCGGCCGGCCGTTGGCAGCGCCCCGATCGGCATGAGCAGCGGATCGACCACGATGTCCTCCGGCTTGATGCCATGGTCCGCGGCCCGTTCGACGATTCGCTTTGCGACAGCGAACCGGACGTCGGGGTCCTCACTGATGCCGGTCTCGTCGTTGCTGATGGCCACGACCGCGGCGTCGTACTTCTTCACGAGGGGAAGGACGCGCTCGAGACGCTCCTCCTCTCCGGTGACCGAGTTCACCAGCGCCCGACCCCGGTAGACCGCGAGCCCGGCCTCGAGGGCCTCCACGATCGAGCTGTCGATCGAAAGGGGGACATCAGTCAGCGACTGGACGAGCTGGATCGTCCTGGCCAGGATCGCGGGCTCGTCGGTGAGCGGGATCCCCGCGTTCACGTCGAGCATGTGGGCCCCTGCCTCGACCTGGGCGATCACATCGCGCTCGACCCGCGAGAAGTCGCCGGCCTTCATCTCTTCGGCGAGGAGGCTCCGGCCCGTCGGGTTGATTCGCTCGCCGATGATGACGAACGGCCGGTCGTCGCCGATCACGATCTGGCGGGTGGCGGACGAGACGATCGTGTGCGTCATCGGGAGGCCGATCGAGCAGGCGTCTCGTCGTGGGCAGGCGGAAGGCCCGGCCCTCCATCGACCCCGCCGGACACGATGAGCTCGGCCAGGCGGTGCCTCGAGTAGTCGCGCTCAAGGCGCTCGGATTCGTCCTGGACTTCCCCTTCGATCTCGTCGCCACAGGGCCGTTGAACCTTCCGCCACTCGGCGATGTAGTCGTTGTAGGCGCGTCTGCCGGCCCGGCTGGCCGCCTTGTCGATCGCGATTTGGAATCGCGGATGGAGAACGATCTTGCTGGATCGCCGACCCGCCCGGCCAATGATCTGCGCGGGAATGTCCCGCCAGAAGATCACGCTGAGGCTGCCCAACGCTCAGCGAGCCGCCAGGGCGGTGGAACGCGCCGAGCCGTCTGGCATGGCCGCCGCGATCGAGGTGGCGAGCTCACCGTAACCCGTGTGACGGTGCTCGAAAGCCAGGCCCAGCCGATCAGCCGCGCGGCGCGCCTGCGCGAGCAGGACCGGATCCGCGGTCTGCGACAGGTACACCAGCCGCCGGTAGTTGCCGAAGTACATTTGTTCGAGCTCCGGGTGCCTGCCGATACCGAGCCCCCGGATGACCAGCCGCTCGAAGTTTCGGGCGAGGAAGTCGGTGAGCCAGAAGGTTCCCGGCTCTTCCTCGGCAAGGTGGGCGAAGTTCGGCCGGCCGGCGAAGAACTCATAGCAATGGGCGCCAGGCAGCCGCTCAACCCCCTCATCCTCGAGGACCCGGTCCAGGAGCCCGCCCGTTCCGCAATCGGCGTAGGCGACGAAGATGCGTGCGTACCGGCCGTCCGCTCGACCGGCCCGGATTCGTGCGCGGACAGCGTCCGGGATGCCGCCGGGACGGTTGTGGAGCGACGGCGGAAGGCAGGCCACGTCCACGGCCGGGAGTCGACCCGTCAGCTCGACGAGCTCGCGGGCGAGTGCGCCGCAGCCGATGACGAGAAGGCGCCCGGCCGCGGCAACCGGGGCCTCGGCGTCAGGCGGCCGCACGGCGCTCTCCCATCAGGCGACGTGCCGTATCCGCGGCCACTCCGGCATCCCGGCAGTAGGCATCGGCCCCCACGGCCTGCCCAAACTCCTCGTTCAGGGGCGCGCCACCCACGAGGACGATGAAGTCGTCACGCATCCCGCGATCCTGGAGCGCCTGGATCACGACCTTCATGTACGGCATCGTCGTCGTGAGCAGCGCCGACATGCCGAGGATGTCCGGCCTGTGCTCCTCGAGCGCGGCGATGAACTTCTCCGCGTCGCTGTTGATCCCGATGTCGACGACTTCGAACCCGGCGCCTTCCAGCATCATGCCGACCAGGTTCTTGCCGATGTCGTGGATGTCACCCTTGACGGTGCCGATGACAACCTTGCCGACCGGCTCCGCGCCCGTTTCGGCGAGAAGGGGGCGAAGGATCTCCATGCCGCCCTTCATCGCGTTCGCCGCGAGCAGCACCTCGGGGACGAACAGGATGCCGTCCCGGAAGTCGACGCCGACGATTTTCATGCCAGCCACGAGCGCGTCGTCGAGGACCTTGCTCGCGCTGAACCCGCGCTCGAGGAGGATCCTGGTCCCCACGACGACCTCCTCCTTCATCCCGTCGTATAGATCGTTGTGCATCTGCTCGACGAGCTCGTCATCCGACAGGGTGGCGAGGTCGATTTCCTCGTACTCGTCCGTCACGCGTGCGCTCCCCGCTGGGACGTGGGTGTTCCACCATATGGCACGATGCCATATCATGGAACGAGGAGTTGAATGTAGCGGAGGAAGGCCGGCGTGTCGAGAGTCCAGTCGATCGAGCGGGCGTTCGCCGTGCTGTCCGCGCTGGCAGATGGGCCGATCGGCGTCACCGAGGTGGCCGACCGCGTGGAGCTGCCGAAGAGCACAGCCGCTCGCCTTCTGGCGTCCCTGGCTCGCGAGGGCGTGGTCGAACAGGTGCCGGGCGACACGCGCTATCGACTTGGCGCCCGGATCGTCTCCTTGGCGGCCGGGGTCGTGCCCACCCGGAGACTCGTCGCGCTCGCCCGGCCGGTGCTCGTCGAGCTCGCCTCCGAGGTCGGCGAGGCGGCCGGCCTGTCGGTGCTCGACGGCTTCGTCGTCCACTACATCGATCAGGTCGAGACCGCCCACCAGGTGCTCGTGCGCGACTGGACCGGCAGCCGCCTCCCGATCCACGCCGTGTCCTCGGGCCAGGTGTTCCTTGCCCACATGGCGCCCAGTGCGGTGGACCGCTTGCTGGCCGAGCCGCTGGAGCGGTTCACCCCGCGAACCCTGGTGGAGCCGGCGGCGCTGCGAGAGCGGTTGCGGCGGGTTCAGCTCGACGGCTACGTGTGGGGGCTCGACGAGTTCGCCGAAGGCATCAACTCGGTGGCCGCGCCCATCGCCGATGCGGCGGGCAATGTGAGCGCCGCGGTCCATGTCCACGGTCCGGCATACCGCTTCCCGCAAGCGGGAGCCGAGATGGAGATCGCGCACGAGGTGCTTGCCGCCGCGGCCCGGATCTCGGGCCGCCTGCGGCAGGGCTGATTCAGGAATTCAGAAGCGAAAGAACTCGAGCAGCGACCGCGCGACGTCGGCCGGTGCGTCCTCCATCGAGAAGTGACCTGCGTCCGGGATGAGGCGCACTTCGCTGCCCGGGATGAGGTCACCCAGGCGGCGCGCCAGGGTGGGCTCGAGCCAGGCATCCTCGGCGCCCCACAGGATGAGCACCGGGATCCCGATCGTCCCGAGCATCGGCTCGAACTCGCGGGTGTCCTCCTCGCGGAAGTGCGCGACCTTGTTCAGGTACGCGGCCTGACCGTCGACGCCCTGCCAGCGTCCCTGGTATGCCGCGAAGGCGTCCGCGTCCAAGCCCCGCCGGACGGCCGTGCGGATGTGTGCCGCCGTGATCTGCTCGAAGATGTGGTTCGGCATCGTCCGGTACACGTCGAGATGTGCCTGGATATGGCGTGTGGTCGGCGTGATCCATGGGGCGAGGACGACGGCGTCGACGAGCGCGAGCCGCCCGAACGAGCGCTGCTGGAGAAGATGGGCTCGCAGCACGATCGCTCCGCCGATGTCGTGGCCGGCCACGGCCGGCGCTTCGAGTTCCCACAGGTCGAGCAGCTCGACGAGGGCGCTGGCGTGGGTCGCGATGGACGCCACGCCGTCGGCCGGTGCCGGCGAATCGCCATAGCCGGGCAGGTCCAGCACGAACACCGTGAACTGTCCTGCGAGGGCAGGAACCACGTTCCGCCAGAGATAGGACCAGCTCGGGGTGCCGTGTACGAGCACGACAGGCGGTCCTGCGCCGAAGACGTCCCAGGCGACCACGCCACCGGACAGGTCGGCTCGGCGCCTGAGGGCCCACCTGTCCACGGGTGGCCCATCCTCACCGGGAGGGGAGCTATGCGTGGTCGCTGGCCGGCGCTTCGGAGGCCTCGCCCTCGCGGCTGACGCTGTAGGCGTGAGCACCCGCTCCGGCCAGGTGGCCCCGGTCGACGATCAGGTACTCCTCGCGGATGGGACGGTCATCGAACCAGCATTCCAGGATCTCCCGTGTACCGGCCGCGTAGCGCGCCTGGGCAGACAGGGAGGAACCCGAGATATGTGGCGTCATTCCGTGGTGCGGCATGGAGCGCCACGGATGCTCCGGCGGGGCCGGCTGCGGGTACCAGACGTCGCCGGCATATCCGGCCAGCTGACCACTCTCGAGTGCCCGCACGATCGCGTCGCGATCGCAGATCTTGCCCCGGGCCGTGTTCACGATGTACGCGCCGCGCTTCATCCTGGCGATCAGCGCGTCATTGAACATGTGCTCGGTCTCAGGGTGAAGCGGGGCGTTGATCGTCACCACGTCGCAGACGGGGACCATCGATTCCGCGTCGGGATGGAAGGTCACCCCGAGCTCGCGCTCCACCTCCTCCGGGAGGCGATGCCGATCGGTGTAGTGCAGGCCCACGTCGAAGGGCTTCAGCCGTCGCAGCACCGCGGAACCGATCCGGCCGGACGCCACGGTGCCCACCTGCATGCCCTCCAGGTCATATGACCGGCTGACGCAGTCGGCGATGTTCCAGCCGCCCTTGACGACCCAACCGTAGGAGGGGATGTAGTTGCGCACCAGCGACAGGATCATCATCACGACATGCTCGGACACGCTGATGCTGTTCGAGTACGTGACCTCGGCCACGGTGATCCCGCGCTCGATTGCGGCTTCGAGGTCGACGTGGTCGGAGCCGATGCCCGCCGTGATCGCCAGCTTGAGCTTGGGTGCCTTGGCGATCCTCTCAGCCGTCAGGTAGGCGGGCCAGAACGGCTGGGAGATCACGATCTCTGCGTCAGCGAGCTCTCCATCGAACGTCGAATCCGGGCCCTCCTTGTCGGAGGTGACGACGAACGTGTGGCCGCCGCCTTCGAGGAATCGCCGCAGCCCGAGCTCCCCGGAGACGCTGCCGAGGAGCTCCCCCGGCTGGAAGTCGACACGCTCGGGCGTCGGCGTCGTCTGGCCCCCGGGATAGCGGTCGATGGTAGGCACCGCATCGAGAGCGTATGGCGGCGGGTAGCCGTCGACAGGATCGTCATACAGGACACAGAGAACCTTTGCCACCGCTTCTGACCCTCCCTCGCCTCGTCTCCTCGTGGTGCCGAGAGCCTACACCGCGGCCGCGGCGTCGAGGGGCCGCATCGGGTCCAGTGCGACAATCGCGGCAATGACGCCCGCTTCGTCGCTGCCCGTTTGACCGCCGAGGCCTCGTACCGCCGACACAACCGCGCGCGCATCCTCGAGGGTGGGCCGATCGCGGCCGAGATCCGAAGCCGTCTCAGCAACGAGGTGCGATCGTTCCGCGACCGTGGCGGCTTCGCGCCGACACTGGCGGTCCTGCTGATCGGGGCAGACGCCCCCTCCGCCGTCTACCTTCACCAGATCGTCCGCAGCTGCCGGAGCACGGGCGTGACCGGGCGGGTCGTGGAGATGGGCGAACGGGTCACGACGGCTCTCATCCGGCGTCGGATCGACGAGCTGAACCGGGATCCGCTCGTCTCGGGGATCATCGTCCAGATGCCGCTCCCAAGGCGGATCCCGCTGCGGGCTGTGATCGAGTCGATCGACCCCCGCAAGGACGTCGACGGCCTCCATCCCCAGAACGCGGGGCTTCTCTCGCTGGGCTACGAGGGGTTCCTGCCGGCCACGGCCCAGGCCGCGGTGGAGATCCTGAAGCGCTCGGGATACCGACTGGAAGGGCTCGACGCGACGGTCATCGGGCGGAGCAACGTCGTCGGCAAGCCGGCCAGCTTGCTGCTCCAACGCGAGCACTGCACGGTCACGACATGCCATCGACGGACCGATGACCTGCCCGGACACGTCGCGCGCGCCGATCTGGTCGTCGTGGCGGCCGGGTCACCGGGGCTGGTCACGGGCGCGATGCTGAAGCCCGGCGCGCTCGTGGTTGACGTCGGGATCAACGTGGTTGGCGATCGCATCGTGGGCGATGTGGAGTTCGAGTCCGCGAGCAAGGTGGCGGACGCGATCACACCGGTCCCGGGCGGCGTGGGCCCGTTGACGAACGCGATCCTCCTCGAGCACCTCCTGGCCGCCGCGCGCGCCCAGCACGGCGAGTAACCGCGGCAGGATCACTTCGCCCCGGCCTTCGCGCACGTGGCTCCGATCATGGCCGCGAGACGACAGGCCACCCCCTAATGCCGCTCATCACGCAGTTCGCCGAGTCATGCCCTGATGCGGCGAGCGCGGCCCCGCGGTGCAGCGTGAGTTTGGCCGTGAGCTCGGTCTTGCCGTGGCGGCGATCGCGTGGCACAGCTCCCGGGACTCGTTTGCTGAGTTCGTCTGTCATTGACTCACCGTCTCGGCGTGGGAAAACCCGCTACCCCGCCATACCGAGCTGGGCTGCGAAGCCGGTGGCGTCGAAGTACCCGCGTTCCTCGGCGATCAGCCCGTCTTCATCGAGCGTCTCGAAGATCGCCAACTCCAGCGAGATCGTGCGTCCGGTCGGCGGGAGTTGACCGTCCGGCGTGGTCATAGGGCCCTCGTTGGTCCCTGTCGCTGCGACTTCGAACGCGATGCGCTTGCCATCCTCCACCAGGGGACGAATCGGTCGCCACTCCAGGTCCGGGATTGCTCGCTTGAACGCTGCGAACACCGCCGCGATGGCCTCCCTGCCCTTGATGGGCTCGGGCGACAATGGCTCGTAGACGACCGCATCGGCGGCGTACAGCGCTGCCAGCCCGTCCGCGTCCCCGCGATTGACGCAATCCAGGTACTTCTCGACCAATGCGTGTCCGGACATCGTCCTGCTCCTCTCGTTCGGTCTCAGTTGAGATTGTCCGAACGCGTCACGGCGCTTCCCATACCCGATATCTGGTAGTCCGAGACAGGGTCGACAACCGGACGGTGGTGCCCGACAATTGAGTGAGGGACCTGCCACCCCCGGGAGGACGGCGTGCCGCCTGTCAGCCTTTCGCTCAGCATGCGCCATGCACAGCAGATGGCCTTGGAGCGCATCCGCCGGCTGTCGTGCGCCGGGCTGGATG
>JACDFU010000122.1 GCA_013815585.1 Chloroflexota bacterium | reverse complement strand
CTGGCCTACTTCGGTGGCCTGACCCAGCAGGAGATCGCCCTGCGAACGACGACGCCGCTCGGGACGGTCAAGAGCCGGGTACGGTTGGGTCTCCTGTCGCTGCGCAGGATCCTGCTGGAGAGCGGCGTGCAGCGAACCGAGCTGCTGGCCTCTGCCGAGGAACTCGAGGCGGGCGTCCGGGCGGCTCAGCCTTCCGGTGAATCCGGTGGGCAGGAACGGGTCCAATGATCGACACGAACCCCATCAGCTGCGAGGAGGCGGCGGATCGCGCCGCCCCGTTCGTGCTTGGCGTTCTGGGTCCTGCCGAGGCGGCCGAGGTGCATGCCCATCGGCAGGCCTGCGATCAGCCGCACCCGGAATTCGCGCAGCTGGGCGGGGTGGTCGGCTACCTGGCGCAATTGCCCGAGCCGGTCGAGCCCCCGGCGGCGCTGCGGGAGCGGATCGCAGCCATCGCCACCTCCGCGCAGGAGGCTGCTCTGGACGGCGCGGAGCCTCGTCAGATCGGGCTTGCCCCGTCGCGCACTGCCCATGGGCGCGGAGCCGGTCCCCAGCCAGCCCCGCCCGTGCCGATCGGACGCCGGCTCTGGCCCCAGGTCCAGCGCTGGGCGCTTCCAGCGGCTGCGGTGCTCATCATTGGTGTGCTGGCCGGCTGGAACCTGCTGCTCCAGGGTCAGGCGGCCGCAGCGGACCAGCGAGCCGTGCTCATTCGCCGCTTCGTGACGGCGATGAACGAGCCAGGCGCCCTCATCGCGAGAATCGAGGGCACCGCGGGGGCGCCTCAAGCGTCCGGTCTGGCGGTATTGCCGCCCGAGCGCTCCGGCTACCTGCTCATGGAGGGGCTCGAACGGGCGCCGGCGGGCAAGACCTACCAGGCCTGGTTCATGGCCGACGGTCAGCCCAGATCGGCTGGGCTCGTGCGCGTCGATGCGGACGGGTTGGCCGTGCTGGCTGGGCTGGAGACGGCGGATCCTGTGGACCAGATCGCGATCACAGTCGAGGCGGAAGGGGGGGCCGAGCTGCCTACCAGCGAGCCGGTTGCTGTGGGTTCCGTCGGGCTGTAGAAGGAGCGAGTCGGCCGGACGAATCCCAGTCGGGCGCACCGAATCGCGTACGGGAGGCTGCGGGGGCTTGACATTGGAGCGGCTCCAGGGTCTAGCTTCATGTCCATGGCAGTACCCGAGACTGGCTTCCTCGTCATCGCCGACCTCACCGGCTACACGGCCTACCTGTCAGGAAGTGAGCTCGAGCACGCACCGGCAATCGCCGGCGACCTCCTCGAGACGATCGTCGGCCGCCTGGAGCCGCCATTCCGCCTGACAAAGTTCGAGGGTGATGCCGCCTTCCTCTTCGTCGAGGACGGACGGGCGGACGCATCGTTGCTGCTCGACGCGATCGAGGCGTCCTACGTCGCCTTCCGCCGCCGGCTCCGAAGCATCGACCAGGCGACGAGCTGCGCGTGCAATTCGTGTCGATTGGCCCCCCGCCTCGACCTCAAGCTGTTCGTTCATCACGGCTCGTTCGTTCGCAGTCGCATCGCCAGTCGCGACGAGCTGGCCGGACCGGACGTCATCCTCGTCCACCGCCTTCTGAAAGGGGCCGCGGCCGCCGACTCACGCAACCAAGGGTTCGCGCTCTTCACGGCCAACGCGGTCTCGGCGCTCGGCCTCGACCCCGCCGCCCTGGGGCTCGTGCCGGCAGAGGAGTCAATCGAGCACCTCGGTCGGGTCGTTACCTTCAACCTCGACCTCGAGGCCCGCTGGCAGGTCGAGACCGACCGGCGCAGCCTCGAAGTGAGCGACGCCGACGTAGCCTTCGAGGTCGAAACGACGATCGCCGCCGAGCCGCCGGTCGTCTGGGCCCACCTGACGTCCCCCTCACTTCGGACGTTGTGGGAAGGCCCCATCGTCATTCAGGAGACGTCACCAGGCGGAAGGCGCGGGGTTGGGACGACCGCCCAGTGCGTCACTGG
The DNA here is from genome assembly GCA_013815585.1 of Chloroflexota bacterium. Taxonomy (GTDB): domain Bacteria; phylum Chloroflexota; class Limnocylindria; order Limnocylindrales; family CSP1-4; genus JACDFU01. The sequence goes on along the minus strand of JACDFU010000122.1, from coordinate 6,445 downwards.
ACGGCTGGCGACGCTGGAGGAGATCGTCGACTGGCAGCCCTACGACCACGTCGGGTGGCGCCTCGCCGTGCCGGCCATCGGGCTGGTCGCTGCGATCGCCGATCTCGATGTGACGCAGGACGGCACGCGGCTCCGACTCCGGTGGGCGTATCTGGGCGGCCCGCCGGTCAACGAGGGTGAGATTCGGCGGATTCGCGCCGAGAAGGAGGCCGCCTTCGCGCGCCTCGCAACAATCATCGCCGGCTCATTGCCGGTCGTCGAACCGCTGGAGGTACGGCCATGATCAGGTTCGCGTCCCAACAGACGATCGCTCGTTCGACACAGGACGTCTGGGCATATGCCGCGGACATCCTTCGGCATCCGGAGTGGATGGGCGTGCTCGACGCCCGGCTCGTCAGCGGTCAGCCGACCGAGATCGGCGCGCGCGGACAGGAACGCGTGAAGCTCGGCCCGCGGAAGTTCGACGTGGGAATCGAGGTTTCCGAGTCGATCCCGGCCCAGCGGATCGCATGGCGCATGTCCGGCGCCACTCCGTTCGCCGGTGAGGTCACCTCGACCTGGAGTCTCTCGGCCCGGATCGAACTCGAGCGGTCTGGTCAGGGTCGATCCGGCTCAAGGGATGGTGGCGTCTCATCGAGCCACTGATCGCCGCCGAGACAAAAGCGGGCGAGGCGACCGAGCTCCGGCGCCTCAAGGAACGGCTTGAGACGGTGCCGGCGGTCGCGCCAGCGACCTCGTGACCCAGCCATCCTGGACGCTCCAGGATTTCCGAATCGAAGCGACGGCAGGAGAAAGCGATGACCTCTCAAACGATGGATCCGGGACTGGAGCGGCCGTTCAACGGAGAGGCTCTCCTCGGCCGACTCTTCGAACAGACCCTCGGTGCCTTCGAGCTCTTCAACGTCTACATCGGCGAGCGACTTGGTCTCTACCGAGCGCTGGCGGCTGACGGTTCAGCGACGCCCGACCAGCTCGCACGGCGCGCCGGGATCGGGCCCCGCTATGCGAGGGAGTGGCTCGAGCAGCAGGCCACCGCGGGCATCCTCGAGGTCGATGACCCTTCTGCCGAGGCCGAGTTCCGCCAGTACTCGTTGCCCCTCGGGCATCGGGAGCCCCTCCTCGACCAGGAGAGCCTTGGCTACGCAGCCTTCATGCCTCGCTACATCGTTTCGGTCGGTGGCGCAATGCCGGCCCTGCTCGATGCCTTCCGGACTGGCAGCGGCGTGCCGTGGGATCGATACGGGGATGACATGCGCCAGGCGCAGGCAGCCGCCAACCGGCCGCTCTTCCTGTCGGTCGTCGGCCAGGAGTGGCTTGCGGCGATCCCGGACGTTCATCACCGCCTGGCCGCCGATCCGCCAGCCCGCGTGGCGGATCTCGGCTGCGGCGAGGGCTGGCTCTCGATCGGCCTGGCGGCCGCCTACCCGATGATCCGGGTGGTCGGCGTCGATGCGGATCCGGCATCGATCGAGGCCGCCGAGAGGCATGCAAGCGAGGCGAATGTCAGTGATCGCGTCAGCTTCGAGCTCGGGGACGCCGTTGGGCTGGGCAGGGGCGAGCCCTTCGACCTGGTCCTCATCTTCGAGGCTCTGCACGACCTGAGCCGACCAGTCGAGGTGCTCCGTGCTGCGCGCGAGCTGCTCTCCCCGGACGGCGCGGTCATCGTCGTTGACGAGCGGACCGCCGACGCGTTCACCGGCATGGCGCTGGACAATCCGATCGAGCGTTTCCTCTACGCCGTCAGCACGACGGTGTGCCTGCCCAACAGCCTCGCCGAACGGCCATCGGCGGCTACGGGCACCGTCATCCGTGCATCCACCGTCGACCGGTACGCGCGCGAGGCCGGGTTCACCTCGACCGACATCCTGCCGATCGAGCACGAAATGTTCCGCGTGTACCGCCTGAACCCATGACACCGCAACCGATGGCCGCCGCTGGGAACGTCCGCTTGACATCCGAACGACTCCAAGGTTTGCTGTCCCTGTGAGAATCGGAGAGCTCGCACGGCAGGTCGGGGTGTCGACTGACACCGTCCGCTTCTACGAGCGCTCGGGTTGGCTCCCCCCGGCCTCTCGACGGGACAACGACTACCGTGAGTACGGCGAGCCGGACATCGAGCATCTGCGCCTGTTGATCGACCTGCGTCGGCTCGACGTCCCCCTCGAAGACGCCGCCAGGATCGCGGGCTGGTGTCACTCCGGACATTGCGCAGACGCGAGCGCCGAGCTGCCCCGCCTCATCGGCGAGCGCCGCGCCGACATCGCCGACCGAATCGTCGGGCTCCAGGCTCTCGACGCTCGCCTGGTGGGGCTCCAGCGCCACCTCGAACGGCCACGCCGGTCTCTGGCCGTCCTCGACGTGGCCGGGCCATGTTGTGAGGCCGCGGACGCCGTTCTCGGGTCCGCAGAGGGCGGATGCACCTGCTGTTCGCTGGCTTCGGCCGAGGCGAATTGATCCCGAACCGCGGTTCATCGACGAACGAGCCAATCGCCCCCTCGCGGTAGCCAGTCGAGCGCGGTTACCGTCTCCGGTCAACCCGTCGCGGGGTCAACCCGTCGCGGGTCAAGCGGAGCGTGGCGTCGGGATGCCTGTCCCGACCGAGCCTCCGGGAGCGGACTCGAGCGCCTCCACGGCCGCGGCGAGGAGCGCCTCGGCGGTATTGCCCTGCTCCGGGAACTGGGCGACACCCGCACTGATTGGCGTGGCCGACCCATCGCTGCCCTCGAGTGCGCCAACAGCCGCCACGACTCGCTGTGCCACGTTCCAGCCGGCCGAACCGGGTGCCACGACGGCGAACTCTGCGGGTCCGAACCGGGCGGCCGTGTCGACGATGCGAACGGAATCGGCGACGGTCGAGGCGATGCGACGGAGCAGCTCGTCGGCGGAGCCCGCGTCTCCACCATGGCGTGCGATCCCGTCGACGCGGAAGAGCGCCAGGCTCAGCGCGCTGCCCTGGCGAAGGGCCCGTGCTAGCTCCAGCTCCAGCAGCCGATCGAAGGTCCGGCGATTGGCCAGGCCGGTGAGCCCGTCCGTGTGGGCCAGGCGGTCGAACCAGTCCGAGCGCTCGATCAGCGCCCGCTCGAGACGGGCCTGCCGGACCGCGACGGCCAGGAGGTCAGCAAAGGCGTCGAGCAGGGGATCCGAGCCGCTCGTACGCTCGCTGGCGAAGCCAACCACCAAGGCGCCCTCGACCTCCTCACCGCCGGATGTGTCGGCTGTCACGAGAGGCACCGCCATGACGTGGCGGAGACCGGCCGGCCCCCCCACGTGTCCAAGGCTCTCGTCTGTCCCCGCTGCCTCGGCGACCTCCGTGCGCCGGGAGGCGACGGCGCGGGAGGCGACGCCCGTTGGGCTCGTTTCGCTCAGCCGTCCCAGGTCGTCCGCTGGAACACCGTCGGCCGCGACCGCGAGCAGATCGGCCGTGGCGCCGTCCACCAGGTAGAGGACCGTGGCCTGGGCGCCCGTGGCATCGTGCACCTGGGAGACCAGGGCCGCCAGCCGCGAATCGAGGTCTCCGCCCCGCGCCAGCACGCTGGCGGCATCCGCGAGGGCAGAGGAGAAAGCCGATCGTTCGGTCATCAACGCCGGGCCATGATACGCGCTGCCGGAGGGTGCTCTCTGGCAAGAGACCTTCAGTGCCGGGTCATACTCTGGTCGTGAAGCTCGTCGTCGCGATCGTGCACAACGAGGACGCCAGTGCCCTCGTCGATGCGCTGCTCGAGCGGCAATACCGCGCCACCCGGCTGCACTCCTCCGGTGGCTTCCTGAAGCAGTCGAATGCCACGGTGATCGTGGGCGTGGAGGAGGTTCAGGTGGAGGAGGTCCTCGGTGTCGTGCGCGCGAACTGCACATCGCGTTCGCAGATCGTCAATCCAATGCCTCCGATCACGGAGCCGGGCGAGTTCTACATGCCCTACCCCGTCGAGGTCGAGCTCGGTGGGGCGGTCGTCTTCGTGCTGCCGGTCGACCGCTTCGAGCGTATCTAGAGGGCCAGCAGCTCCCGGTAGCGGTCCGGATCGACATTGCCCCCGGTCAGGATGGCCACGACCAGGCCCGGCTCAGGCAGCTCACGATCATGGAAAAGCGCTGCCGCGAGCGCCGTCGCACCAGACGGCTCAAGGACCAGCCGGGCACGCTCGGCCGCCGTCGCCACAGCCTTTACGATCTCCTCTTCCTCGACCGCCAGCACACCGTCAAGGAAGCGGCGCAGATGCTGGAAGGGCAGCTTCCCTATCGAGGCCGTGCGCATGCCGTCGGCGATGGTCCGTCCGGTCAGCGCAGGATCCCAGCGAACGATCTGCCCGGCCGCGAGGGACTCTCGGGCGTCCGCTGCGAGGGCCGGCTCCACGCCGAGCACCACCGCGTCCGGCCGTAGGGACTTGACCGCCGTCGCAACTCCGGCCGCCAGCCCTCCGCCACCGACGGGGACGAGGACGGTCAGCGGCGCCCTGGCAGCGTCCAGCTCGGCCAACTGCTGGACGATCTCGAGCCCGACCGTTCCCTGCCCGGCGATCACACCGGCGTCGTCGTAGGGAGGCACCAGGCTGAGGCCTTCGCCTTGAGCGAGCTCGTGGGCGGTCGCGGCTCGCTCCTCGCTCGACGCACCGACCCAGACGATCTCGGCACCGTCGGCCTGCACCCCGCGGACCTTCACGGCCGGCGCATTGCGCGGCATGACGATGACGGCCCGGACCCCAAGGAGACGAGCGGCGCGAGCCACACCCTGTGCGTGGTTGCCGCTGGAATGTGTGACGACGCCGGCCGCTCGCCGTTCCTCGGATAGCAGCGAGATCGCGTTGTACGCACCGCGCAGCTTGAAGGCGCCGATCGGCTGAAGGCTCTCCGGCTTGAGCCAGAACCGAGGCGAGGACCGCGCCGCAGCGGCATGCGGCTGGGCCTCCCCGCCGACGGACGAAGCCGCGCGCGTCTGAAAGGGCAGTAGCGGTGTCACGATCGTGACACCGCGGAGTCGCACGGCGGCCGCGCGGATCTCGTCCAGCGTGACGAGTGCCGCCTCCGTCGCGGGAGCCTCGGTCGATCGGACCACGCCGGTATACTGCCCCAACGACCCTCTGGACCAGCGCGGGAGGAACCTGATCGTCGTGACCACGGAAGCCGCGGAGAGCGCGATCGGAGATCGAACCAACGCCGGTCTGTTCGGTCGGCGTCTTCCACGGGTCGACCACATCCGTCCCGCCTACGGCTTCGACGAGGTCTCGCTCGCCCCGGGCACCGACACGATCGAGCCGGCTGACGTCGACACGACGGTCGATTTCTGCGGCATTCCGCTCGGGATTCCCATCCTCGCGGCGGCCATGGACGCGGTCGTTGACCCGCGCTTTGCGGGTGTGCTGGCCCGACTGGGCGGTCTCGCGGTCCTGAACCTCGAAGGACTGCAGACCCGCTATGACAAACCAGACCCGATCCTCCAGCGGATCGCTGCTGCATCCGACCAGGAAATGCAGACCGTGCTTGCGGAGGCGTACGCGGCGCCGATTCGAGACGATCTGGTCGCCCGCCGGATCCAGGAGCTGATCGCCGCCGGGTCGCGCGCCGCAGTGGCTTCCACGCCGGGTGCCGCGCGCCGCTTCGGTCCGTTCGCGGCGGAGCAGGGGGCCGACCTTTTCCTGGTGCAGTCGCAGGTCAGCAGCGCACGGCACCTTGCAAGTGGCTACGACCCGCTCGAGCTCGCCGATTTCGCACGCTTCATGCCGATCCCGGTGGCCGTCGGGAACACCACCTCGTTCGAGGCGGCACTCCAGTTGATGGAACAGGGCGTAGCAGCGGTGTTCGTCGGCGTCGGGCCGGGAGCGGCCTGCACGACGCGCGACGTCCTGGGCATCGGGGTGCCGCAGATCACGGCAATCAGCGAAGTGGCAGCCGCCCGCGATACCTACTACGAGCGGACGGATCGGTACGTGCCGGTCGTGGCCGATGGCGGCATGCGACGTGGCGGCGAGCTGGCCAAGGCGGTCGCTGCCGGCGCTGACGTGCTGATGCTTGGTTCACCGCTCGCCCGAGCCGAAGAGGCGCCCGGCCGAGGCACGAACTGGGGCATGGCCGCTCCCTCACCGACGCTGCCGCGCGGGACCCGCATCCGGGTGGGCACCGTCGGCTCGCTGGAGCGGATCCTGCTCGGACCGGCCACCGTGAGCGACGGCACCGAGAATCTCGTCGGCGCCCTCCGGCAGTCGATGGCCGCACTCGGTGCCCGCGACCTCCATGCGATGCAACAGGTCGAGATGGTCTACGCGCCTGCCATCGGCACCGAAGGCAAGGGCTGGCAGCGCCGGTGAGGCCGGAGGAACCGTCCGCGCATGCCGGCAGCGCGGGGGAGCTGATCGATCTCCAGCACAGCTGGATGGACGCCTGGCGGCGCCGAGATCGCGACGCGCTGGAGAAGATCCTGGGCCCCCGAATTCACCCTCACCAGCGCCCGTAGCGA
>JACDFU010000121.1:6318-8441 GCA_013815585.1 Chloroflexota bacterium | reverse complement strand
ATTGACCACGGCGCCGCTCCTCGTGCTCATCGCTTCGAACACGACAAGCATGGGGTGACGGCGCCGCTGCTTACCCGGCGATCAGGGGCCCAGGTGTCGGCAGATCTTGGAGACTGTTCAGCTTAGGGCGCTTTTCGCGCTCTGCTCAGGGATCCGCCAGAGCTCACGCGGACGTCCTCCGGTAGCCTCGCGACGCACCTCGACCAGCCCGCGCTCGGCGAGCGCCAGCAGTGCGTGATCCAGCCGCCCGGACGCGACGTGACGACCGAACAGCTCGCGCAGTGCCTCCCGTGCCTGCGGTCCCTGGACACGCAGGAAGCCGAGAATGCGGTCGGCCACCGGATCGCCGAGCGAATCGCCGAACAGATAGGTTGTCGAGCGCTCGGCGTAACGCCAGAGCTCCAGGGCGGCTTCCAGGTGCGGCACGTCGATCGCTGGCGAGCGATCCGCGAGCGCGTACACGAGCGAGAGACGCAAAACCTGCGGCTCGCCGCGGTCAGTGAGAGCGCCGGCCAGCCCGGAGCGTTCGGCGCTGAGCTGCGGGTACTCGGCTCGCCAGAGCTCGCGGGCCGCGTCGGTGCGGGTCAGCTCGGCTCGCAGGTTCGCGGTCGCCAGGGCGGCCTCCAGGACTTCAGCCGCCAGGCGGTCCAGCTCCGCTCCGCGGAAGGGCTCAGGCTCGGGTAGTTCCTTCGACCGACGCACGGCAAGCCACAGGAAGCGATTGCCAAAACCGTTGACGGTCTCGGTATCGGTCAGTTCGCGACGCAGCTCCTCCTCGGTCACGTGCGCGATAACCGAGACGTGCGCACCCGTGGCGCGGATCGGCGCATTCCGGGTCGTGATGCGAAGGTCGCCACGATCCCAGGCGTCGCGCAGGACCGCCGAGAGCGTGGAGCCCTGGCGAGCCATGACCCGCAGGACGGCGGCCAGCTCGGGCGCCAGGACGAGCGCCCGCTTGTCGTCCTCACCGGGATCGACCACCACCACCTCGAAGTCGCCGTCCTTCTTTCCTTCCAGCCGTTCGACGCGATCGCGGACGCAATGGACGACTCCTTCGCCAGAGCCCAGCCCGCCGATCACCCGCTGGGCGGTCCAGTCCAGGTCTACCTGGCGAAACAGCTCGCGCACCGGTGTCCAGGACGCGCCCTTGCGAGCCTTGGCGGACTTGCCCACTAGAGCGAGGAAGAGATTCGCGCCGTGGCGATCGGCGCCGACGAGCGCATGCGGTCCGGAGCCGACGAGAGAACCGAAGGCGGCCAGGAACGTCGCCAGCACCGCTACCGGGTCGGCTTCGGTGTACCCGTCAACGGCTTCCACGACCCGTCCGGCGAGTCCGAGGAAGGCCTGGCGTCCGGGCGGTTCTGGCCACTGGCGTTGCGCGGAAAGCGCGGTATGCGCGGAAAGGTGGTGCGCGGTATGCGCGGAAAGGGTACTTACCGCGCTTACCGCGCTTTCCGCGCTAGGTGTAGTCCCGGAAATGTCGTCCGGGACGTCGGTCGCGCTCTTTAGCAGCTCGCGCACGTCGGCGGCCTCGTGGTGCGCCAGGAAGTCAGCCGCGTCACCCTTCTCGGGTGCGTCGGACCAGTCGAGCCAGCCAACGACTGCCGAGCCGCTGAGCCGTTCCGCGATCCGCAGCATGTGCGCTCTGCCGGCCTCGTCGTTGTCCGGCCAGAGGATCACGAAACGTCCGGCCAGGTCGCCCAGGGACTCAGCACTCGGCGTCGAGCTGGCGCCGGTGACGCTGGCAACGGCGGGAACGCCAGCCGCCACGAGCGCGTCACACGCCTTCTCACCCTCTGTCAGGACCAGCGGCTGCGGCTCGGGCCACTCAGCTGCCAGCCGGTGAGCGCCGTACAGCGGGAGCGATTCGAGCCGTGTGCCATTCAGGCCAAGCTCGCCAGACGGGCGGCGCCAGGCCATGTCCTTGCCGCCGTCCGGGCGGTCCTTGCGCTGGTGGATCGCGATCGTCTGGCCGGCGCGATCCTTGACCTCCCAGAAGCTCACCATGACGGAGCTTCCGGGTACAGGTCGGCAAACTGCAGGCCGAGTGATTCGAGAATCGCGCTCGTCGGGCAGCCGGCGAAACAATGGACGAGCAGCGCGCCATCCGCGCGCTCACGCAC
>JACDFU010000121.1:0-6308 GCA_013815585.1 Chloroflexota bacterium | reverse complement strand
CCTGCCGCCGCCAGGGGCGGCGGACAGGAAGGTGGCGAGAGGATCCACGTCAGGCAGCCGTTTCCTCGCCGTTCGGAGACGGCAGCGGTGGCTCGCCCGCCTGTGAGGCTTTCCAGGCTCGGAAGGCAGCCAGCTCGTCCGCGCTTTCCGAGCTCGGCGCTACCGGTGCCTTGACCTTCGCGCTGGTGGCCGGTGACACGTCCAGGACGGCGTTGTAGCCCGAGTCCTTGATGCCCAGGTTCAGCGTCGCCTGGCGCCCGGCCAGATTCTCGATCGAAACCCGCTCACCCGGGGCCAGCGGCGAGCCGCGGAGCGCCCGGACGATCTTGTTGCCGTTGCTGTTCTGGCTGAAATACGGGCTCGTGATCGAGGTAAGGATAAAGTCGGAACCGTCCTCAGCCGCGCCGTCGACTCGCCAGTGCCAGCGGAGCCCGCTGCCGAACTTCGTGGTGATTTCCTCGAGCTGCATGAGCGTTGCCGAGTAAGCGCCCGGCGCCAGTGCCGGGACCTCGGTGCCTTCGATCTCGCTTACGTAGGTAGGTGTCTGTTGCTCTTCCATGCGGTGTATCCTTCGCGTGTGTGGTGGCCGGTCCCTTCGGGGGCCGGCTGTTTCTTTTGGTGGATGCTCAGCCCATAGGCGTGCCTCGGCCGGCCGACGCCTGGTCGACCCATTCATCCAGCCGACGGGCTGATACGCGCAGGAGCTTGCCGACCCGCATGAGGCCGGGTAGCTCGCCCGCCTGGGCCATCTCGTAGGCCCGGCTACGGCTGATGCGCAGTCGGGCCGCTGCCTCCGGGATCTTCAGCAGTTGCCCTTGCTCGTCCATTCAATGCGACCTCGTTAGTTTGCGTGTTATGCTGTGTGCGACGCTACCAAGGCGTCCGCGCAGCAGCAACGCCGCGGAGCGCAAGCAATGGGACCGATTACGCAAGGTAGAGGCAAGCGGACCCGACCGGAGGTACGAACGCGGATCCGCGAGCTCTACCTGGAGGGCAACAACGCGGCGCAGATCCAACGCAAGCTCGACGAGGAGGAACACTGGGCGGACGATGTGCCGGCGCTCCGCACGATCCAGCACCTCGTCCGCCAAATGGCAGGGCCGCGGGACACGTCGGGCGACTGGTCGGTGACCGGCGCCGACGCAGATGAGGCAAGGCTCGTCCTGCCGGTCCTGGCCGAGGTGATCACGCGAACCCGTGGCCGCGTAAAGCGCTTCACGAGGAAGCAAGGCGAGTGGATCGCGAAGCTATCCCGGATCGACCCGAACCTGCCGGCGTGGTACGTCTACGACCTGGCCAAGGCGTACATCGCGCACGAGGACCAGGGCGCCGACAGCCTAGTGGTCGACCACTACCTGGCCTTCGACAAGTCCCGCCCGAGCAAGTGGACCGAGGGCTCGCCTTACGAGCAAGCGGTGCACAACAAGTGGATCGAGGGTTTCTGGATCCTTCATATGCGTCCCGGCGGCGGCACGAGCCTCGGACCAGTCAATCCACCGGAGGAGACGAGCAATGGCTAGACGCGGCAATGCCCAGGGCATGATCCGCCAGCACCCGAGCCGTGGCCTCTGGGAGGGCCGCTACACCGGCGCAGACGGACGCAGAACACAGCCTGTACGCCAGGAACCGCAAAGAGGTACAGGAGCGCTTGCGGGCAGCCCTGACGGCCACCGATCACGGAATCCGGCCCGGTGACGGCCGGCTGACGGTCGGCGCCTTCCTGGACGAGTGGCTAGAACTGTCCGTCCGGGATCGCTGCCGGCCCAACACGTTCGACAGCTACGCCTTCTTCGTCCGCAAATACCTGACGCCGGCCCTCGGCCATGTCCCGATCGCGAAGCTCGGACCCGAGCACGTCCAGCGCATGCTGACCGACCTGACGGCAAGCGGAAAACTATCGCCGACGACGGTGCGCTACGTGTACAGCGTCCTGCGTATCGCGCTAAGCCGAGCGCTCAAGGCCGGCAAGGTAGTCCGCAACGTCGCGACCCTCGTCGATCCACCCCGCAAGGCACGATTCGAGCTGGCGCCACTGTCTGCCGAACAGGTGCAGGCGTTCCTCGAGGACGTGGCCGCTGACCGCATGGGTCCGCTGTACGTTGCCGCTATCGGGCTCGGAATGCGCCAAGGCGAGCTGCTCGCGCTGCGCTGGCAGGACGTCGACCTCGAAGCCGGGACCGTGAGCGTCCGGCATACGTTGCAGCGCGACGGCCGGACACTCGCCGCGCCCAAGACTGAGCGCGCAAAGCGAACGCTCCGACTCGGCGGCGAAGTCCTGGCCAGCCTCCGGGCTCACCGGGTCCGGCAGCTCGAGGAGCGCATGGCCGCCGGGACACGCTGGCATGACGAGGACTTTGTGTTCACGACGCCGCTCGGCAGCCCGCTCGATTCGCGCAACGTCACGCGGGCTTTCCAGGCGGCGCTGACACGATCCGGCCTGCCACGGCAGCGCTTCCACGATATGCGCCATGCCTGCGCCACGCTGCTCCTCGAAGGCGGCGAGGAACTGGGCGTCGTCTCGAAGATCCTTGGCCACGCCACTCTCGGGACCACGGCCGACGTCTACGCACACCTCACGCCGGCCATGAGCCAGCGCGTCGCAGATCGCATGGATACAGTGCTCCGAAGACGTCCCGCGAGCGGCTAAGTGGTACGACGAGTGGTACGGGGCGGGACTGACAACCCGTCCGGTACGTCGAAGGGGTTACGTTTGTGCGTAGAAAGTGGTCGGGGCGAAAGGATTCGAACCTTCGACCTCTTGAACCCCATTCAAGTGCGCTACCAGGCTGCGCTACGCCCCGACGGCGGAGAGTTTAGCAGGGGCCCGGCGGCCGCCCTATGCGCGCCTGTGTCATCGAGGGACTGGCGGGATGTCTGGAGCGATGCGTTATCGTGGTCGGGGGCCAAGCATTGGTGAGGGGCGAACCTTGAACGAAGTCGTGGAAACCAGGGCGTCGGCTCAGCCGACGGCGGCCGGCACCAACGATCCAGCCGATGATTCCAGGGACGCGGCAGCTCGATCGGTCCAGAGCAACGACGACGAGGCCTCGACCGATCGGATCGATGACCTGAAGCAGCGCACGCACCCCTTCCTCGGAGACGACTGAGGCGACGGAAAACTCTCGGCTCACGCAACCGGAGGCGCTCGACCGAGCCCAGCTGCAGGGGCTCGGGGACATGGAGCCGGAAGCCTTTCGCAGCGCGGCGCACGAGGTCGTCGACCTCATGGCCGACTATCTGGCGGGCGTCGAACGCTACCCCGTGCTGCCGGACCTCGAGCCCGGAACACTACGTGGACGCTTCCCGGCCTCAGCGCCGGAACAGCCCGAGCCCCTGGCTCGGATCCTCTCCGACTACAGCGCGCAGGTCGAGCCGAACGTCACGCACTGGCAGCACCCGGGCTTTTTCGCCTACTTCCCCACGACCGGCTCGGGGCCGGGGATCCTCGGGGAGATGCTGATGGCCACACTGGTGGCCAACGCCATGCTTTGGCGAACCTCGCCCATTGCGACCGAGCTCGAGGAAGTGACCGTCGGCTGGCTGCGGCAGGCCATCGGTCTACCCGAGGATTTCGAAGGGCTCTACACGGATACCGCCTCGACGAGCAGCCTCATCGCGCTGGGTGCGGCGCGGGGCGCGGCGACGGGTTGGACTGCCACGACGCGGGGTCTGGCCGAGCAGCCCGCCCTGCGGCTGTACGCGTCGGACGAGGCGCACAGCTCCATCGAGAAGGCGGCCATGACACTCGGCCTGGGGCGCGACGGCCTGCGCCGGGTCGCCGTGAATGATCGCTTCGAAATGCAGCCAGCGCAGCTCCAGGCGGCGATCGACGCTGACCGCGCTGCCGGCGAACAGCCGTTTGCCGTCGTCGCCACCATCGGAACGACGGGCTCGACATCGGTCGACCCGGTCGGCCAGATCGCCCGGATCTGCCGGCAGGAGAAGCTGTGGCTCCATGTTGACGCTGCCTATGCCGGCGCGACCGCCATCCTGCCCGAGATGCGGGCTCCGTTCGCGGGCTGGGAGCAAGCTGACTCGATCGTCATCAATCCGCACAAGTGGCTCTTCACGCCGCTCGACTGCTCGCTGCTGCTGAGCCGGCGGATGGAGGATCTCCGGGCCGCTTTCAGCCTGGTCCCCGAGTACCTGAGGACGCTCGACCGCGACCGGCCGGTGCGCGACTTCAACGAGTACACACCGCAGCTGGGACGACGCTTCCGAGCATTGAAGATGTGGTTTCTGCTTCGCTATTTCGGGCTGGAGGGCCTCCGGCGGCGGATCCGGTTCCACCTCGAGCTCGCGGCCGCCCTCTGTGGGTGGATCGATGCCGAGCAGGAGGCCGAGCGCCTGGCGCCGACGCCGTTCTCCACGGTCTGCTTTCGCTGGCGGCCTCGCCGGTTCGCAGGGCGGGAGACTGAAGCTGCCGCCTCAGCTGAGCTCGACGATCTGAACCAGGCGCTCCTGGAGCGAGTCAATCGGAGCGGCGAGGTCTTCCTGTCGCACACCCGGCTGTCTGGCCGCTTCACCCTGCGCGTGGCGATCGGCAACCTGCGCACGGAACGACGACATGTCGAGCGCGCCTGGGCGCTCATCCGCGAGGCGGGGCGAACGCTCGACCGGGAGGGCGTGACTGTCGGCGAGGGCGTGACTATCGGCGAGGGCGCGACTACCAGCGGGGCCGAAGGCCCACCGTAGCAAGCTCGGCACGAGCGAGGCGGTCGTGGCGGCCGTTGACCCAGTCACCGAAGGGGTCGTCCGAGTACTCCATCAGCGACTCGTAGGAGAGCCGGTGCAGCGCCCGCGAGGCAAGGATCCGCTCCACCTGTGGCCTCGATAGGTCAGGCGCGCGTCGGATGACGTAGTTGGCCGAGCGGACGGTCCGAAGGCGCTCGAGGCGCCAGGGGAGGTAGCGGTTGAGCCACGGGATGAGTGGCAACGCCAGGATGATCAGGCTGAGCACGGTCGCGGCAGCCAGGACAAAGCCCTCTAGTTCCGTGCCCATCTGGACGAACGGTTGGCCCGCCTCCGTGAAGGAGTCTCGCAGCGCATCCGACGCGCCGCCTCCGACGACTGGCACGTTCTGCAAAGCGCGGCTCAGTTCATCGCCCGCGCTGCCAAGGTTCCGCCCGCCCTCGCTGATCGCGCGGCCAGCCTCTGCGAAAGAGGCCAGCACGGAATAGATCTGCCAGGCGATAAAGCCCCACAGTCCGACCCAGACCAGCGTGGCGAGGTCGGCCACCATTTCGCGCGCCTGCGCCCTGGGAAGCTCGCTCCAGATCTTCACCGCGCCACCTCCGTTCGCCGCCGTCGCCCCATAGTCTCCACTGCCTGGGCCCTTGTCGGGTGGGGCGGTCGAGTTGTGGGAGCATTGCCGGGTCGCCGCTTGTGCCGGCGTGTGACCAGGGCGAGAGAAGGGAGACTCGTGATGACGGTTCGACGCGCGGAGGCTGTCTGGCAGGGGGACCTGTTCACTGGGTCGGGGACCGTCAGTGGGGTTTCCACCGGTCTCTTCACCGATCTTCCAGTGAGCTGGCCCTCGCGCACGGAGGAGCCGGGTGGGCGGACCAGCCCCGAGGAGCTATTGGCCGCAGCCCATGCCAGTTGCTTCTCGATGCAGCTCTCGAACATCCTGGCCAAGGCCGGCACACCCGCGGAGCGCCTCGAGGTGAGTGCCGAGGTCGCCTTCGAGAAAGTTGGAGACGCCTGGAGCGTCACTTCCAGTGCTCTCTCGGTTCGGGGAACTGTTCCCGGCGCCGATGAGGCGGCGCTGCACGAGGCGGCCGAGGGCGCGAAGGACAACTGCCCCATCTCGAGAGCGCTCAAAGGGAACGTGGAGATGACGGTCGAGGCGACGCTGGTCGGCTGACCCCTCCCACGCTCGTGAACCGGCTCCGCGTGGCGTGTCCGCGGGCCCGGAGGCGCATCGTCCGCCCTGGTGCGAACTTCGCACGGCCATCGGGCGATCGGCCGCGGAAATCGCAGGTCAGCCGGGCTCGCTGCGAGAAGTTCGCGCTAGACTGACCGGCACGTCGCCCGAGGCCTCCCAGCACCCGCCGGGCGAGTGAGCGCCCAACCGCGCACCATCAAGGAGCACCAGAGATGGCCGTCCAGACCCTGACCGAGCTGAAGATGTACATCGGTGGAGAGTGGGTCGAGTCGAGCAGCGGCGACTGGGTCGAGGTGCACAACCCTGCCACGGGCGAGCTGGTCGGCCGTGTGCCCTCAGCCTCCCGCGCCGACGTGGACCGCGCCGTGGCCGAGGCGCGCGAGTCGTTCAACGACGGCCGGTGGCGCAAGATGTGGCTCCC
>JACDFU010000198.1 GCA_013815585.1 Chloroflexota bacterium | reverse complement strand
CGTCAGCCACAACACGATCGCGTTCATGATGGATTGCGATACGACCGGGGTTGAGCCCGACATCGCGCTGATCAAGTACAAGAAGCTGGTCGGCGAGGGCTTCATCAAGATCGTCAACCAGACGGTTCCGGCCGCCCTCCGCAAGCTCCGCTACTCGGCGGACCAGGTCGAGGCGATCCTCGACTACGTCAACGAGCGGGAGACGATCGAGGGCGCGCCCGAGCTCAAGCCGGAGCACCTGTCCGTCTTCGACTGCGCCTTCAAGCCGGTCAACGGCGAGCGCTCGATCCACTACATGGGCCACGTCCGGATGATGGGCGCGATCCAGCCGTTCATCTCCGGCGCGATCAGCAAGACCGTCAACATGCCCGAGGCCGCCACGGCCGACGAGATCGAGCAGGTCTACCTCGAGGGCTGGAAGCGCGGCCTCAAGGCGATCGCGATCTACCGCGACAACTCGAAGCGCTCGCAGCCGCTGATGACCGGCAAGAAGAAGGACGCCGGCGCGGCCGAGGCCGAGGCGCTGGCGACCGTCGAGCAGCTCCGCAAGCAGCTCGCGAATGCCCAGGCCGAGGCCGCCAAGCCGCATCGGCGCCGGCTCCCGTCGGAGCGGACCGCGATCACCCACAAGTTCGACATCGCCGGGCACGAGGGCTACATCACGGTCGGGCTCTATCCCGACGGCCAGCCGGGCGAGATTTTCCTGAAGATGGCCAAGGAAGGCTCGACGGTGTCGGGCCTGATGGACACCTTCGCGACGACGGTGTCGGTGGCGCTCCAGTACGGCGTGCCGCTGCGCGACCTGGTCAACAAGTTCTCGCACGTCCGGTTCGAGCCATCCGGGTTCACGGGCAATGGCGAGATCCCGATCGCCAAGTCGATCGTCGACTACATCTTCCGATGGCTGGGATCGCGGTTCCTGTCGCCAGAGGACAAGGCGATGCTGGGGCTCATCGACCGGTCGGCGCTGGTTGCCGATGCACCGCCGGCTGCGGGTGCGGCCTCCGCTCCCTACGCCAGCTCCGCTGGCTCGTGGTCGCCGCCGGCCGACCCTGCACCGGCGGTTCAGCCGACGACGGAGCCGAAGGCCGATGAGCCGAAGGCCTCGGTCGCGGTCGAGGCACCGCCGGCCGAGTCAACGGCAGGGCAGTCGGGACCGAAGACCGGGAATGCGGCCAGTGATGAGCTTGCCGTCGTTGCCCGGAACGGCAACGGGCAGGCCAAGGTCGCGAACGGGAACGGGGGTGGGGGGTCGGCGATCACGCTGAGCCTCGGCACGACGAACGTCGCATTCAAGATCCAGGAGGACGCGCCCAGCTGCGCCGACTGCGGCTCGATCATGATCCGCAACGGCTCCTGCTACAAGTGCCTCAACTGCGGCTCCACGAGTGGCTGCAGCTGATTCGACGTCATTGAACGCTAGGCGGTCTCAAGTGAACGACGCATCATCGGTGGCGAGCAGCCAGGGTTGGACTGATCGCGCTGAGGTGGGCGGATGCGTCGGGGACATGGAGATCACGGTCGGCGGCTGACGGGCGCCGAGCGTCTGGAGATCCGACGTCGGATCGCGTCGGGTGAGCCGTTCGCGGTCGTGGCCGCGGCTGTGGACTGCTCGACGAAGTCGATCCAGCGGCTGCTCAAGCGGACGGGTGGTCTGCCGCCGCGCGTCAGCACCCGCTCGCCCTTGCGGCTCTCGCCCGCCGAGCGCGAGGAGATCTCGCGCGGGCTGCTGGTCGGCGAGTCCCTCCGCCGCATCGCCGACCGGCTCGAGCGGGCGCCATCGACGGTCTCGCGCGACGTGGCGGTGAACGGGGGCCGGCGGCGCTACCGCGCCTGGCGAGCTGAGGCCGCCGCGAGCCGGCGGGCCCGACGACCCAAGGCCGCCAAGCTGGTCCGCAGCCCGAGGCTCCGGCGCGAGGTGGAACGGCTGCTCGACGAGCGTTGGTCGCCCCAGCAGATCGCCCATCGGCTCAGGCTCGATCATCCTGACGATCAGGAGATGCGGGTGTCGCACGAGACGATCTACCAGTCGCTGTTCGTCCAGGCCCGGGGCGCGCTCCGCAAGGAGCTGACCGACTGCCTCCGCAGCGGTCGTGCCCGGCGTCGGCCGCATCGGCGCAGCGCGGGCGTCGGCGAGCTCACGGACATGGTCCTCATCAGCGAGCGCCCTGCCGAGGTCGCCGACCGGGCGGTGCCCGGGCACTGGGAGGGCGACCTCATCATCGGCAAGGCCAGCCGCTCCGCGATCGGCACGCTCGTTGAGCGCCAGACCCGCTATGTGGTCCTCGTGGCTCTGCCAGGCGGACGCTCGGCCGAGCTCGTCCGCGACGCCTTGGCCGAGCGGATCCTGACCCTGCCCGAGCAGCTCCGCCGGACGCTCACCTGGGACCGCGGCAAGGAGATGGCCGAGCACGTCCGGTTCACCATCGACACCGGCGTCCAGGTCTACTTCTGCGACCCCCGCAGCCCCTGGCAGCGAGCCAGCAACGAGAACACGAACGGCCTGCTCCGCCAGTACTTCCCCAAGGGGACGGACCTGTCGACTCACGACCAGCGCCACCTCGACAAGGTCGCTCGACAGCTCAACGGTCGGCCTCGACAAAGCCTCGGCTGGATGAAACCATCGGAGGCGCTGGCCAAGGTCGTTGCGTCGACCGATTGAGACCGCCTCCTGTTTCGTGGACATACCGAGCATGTACACCCCGCCGCGGAGCGTGACCTTCCTCCCCGGCATGTGAAACCCGAGGGTTTGGCCGGGGCGTTACGCGTGGCAGACAATTGCGCCTGCGGGAGCGCGGATGGTTGGCGCGCATGAGCGTCATCCGGTTCAGGCCGGCTGCTCGCTCAGCG
>JACDFU010000197.1 GCA_013815585.1 Chloroflexota bacterium | reverse complement strand
ACCTCACCGTCGGCGGAAGCGACAAAGAACCGACAGGCGGCGGTGCAAGTCCCCCCAGGCGTGAAAACCCTGACGACGCACAAGAAACTGATGAGCGAGACCAGGGAGACCAATCGGCAAACGGCCTGTCGAACGCCGAACAGGCAGTCGAGAATCAGGAGCGCGCGCTCCAGAACGGCGAAGAATCTCCTGGTTAGTGCTGGGCGACTGCGTGGGCACCCTCTCGGTTTCTTTGACCACAAACCAACGCAGGCACGGTGTCGACTCAAGATCGAACCGACGATCCCGTCCCCCGGCGAGCTCCGCCGTCAGCCGCGGCCGCTCGCGTCAAGTCGTTGACCACCGAGTCGTTGATCACCTAGCCTCGCGCTGAGCGACAGAACGCGACAGAGCCGGCCCACCCGGACGCTCTCAGCCGCGCGACGGCGGCGACAACACGGCCGGCTGCTCAAGCCAGGCACCTGCCCGCGGGACTCGAGGATCTCGACCGTCGCGTGCGGCATCAGCCGGGCGCTGCGCTCGCTCTCAACTGAAGTTCGCGTGGCTGGCCCTGAACACTGATCAGAAGGTCTTGGAGAAAGGCCTGAGACGACCACGGCGGCAGACGTCCTAGACGCGCTGCGCCAGGCTCCGCAACCAAGGCGCAAATCGCGATCGACCAAGAGTGCCTCGCGCTTCAGGCTCGGGCGGACGCTCTCCGCGAGACAACATCCGGTCCGCGCTTCGGGGTCTGGCGCTTTTCCTCGGAGCTCAAGGAAATACATCGGCGAGCAGCCGAGTCCGGGCGACGGCCGGCTCGTTCGCCCATATACCGGGTGGGACCGTCCACGTTTTCGAATTGAGTCGGAACGCGCCCGCTACCTGATTCTCACGACGCCGCGCGATGGGGAGTTCTACCGGGCGATCACGCTGGCCTCGCGACCGGGAGGCTCCGCCGCTCGAGTCGATCGAAGGGTCGCGGACCAAGCAGGCCAGCACGGAGTACGGGATCGAGTGCCTCGGACCACTGCCCGACTAACGTGAATCACGGTCGACCAGGCAACACGCCCAACTCGTGGAGGATCGCTGCCGTGCCAACAGGGTCGGTCAGCTGAGGATCGTGCGGCGCGCTCAGCTCGCGGTAGAGCCAGCCCTCGCTCCGGGCGCGCTCGGCCATGGGTGCGATCGGATCGCCATCGATCTGTTCGGCAAGGTCGCCGCCGGTGCAGCGCACGAACGCTCGGGGGAGACGATCGAGGGCGCCGCTGAGACTGGCAGGCTCGGTGAACGTCGCGAGCGGCTGATCGCGGAGTCGCGCGACGTAGGCGTCTCGTAGCTCGTCCGAGACGCAGCCCTGGGGTGGCAGCAGCTCAGTCGGGATCGGAACGCGCCACCCGTCGCCGTGCTCTGCGGCGGAGGCGCGCGCGAGGTCGGCGAACGAGGCCGGCAGGAGGTCGAGTGCAGCTTCGCCGTGACGGGGAATCAGCGCGTCGAGATAGACGACCAGCTTGATCCTCTCTGGGACTCGATCGGCGGCGACGCTGACCGGGATGCCTCCGTAGCTGTGTCCGCACAACAGGAGCTCGTCGAGGTCCTCGAGCTCGAGTACCGCGATCACGTCGGCGATATGGGTCTCGAGCCCCACGCGCGGATCACCGAGGTGAGCCCTCTCGCCCATCCCCGTGAGCGTCGGCGTCCAGACCTCGTTGCCCCGCTCGCGCAGCTCCCGGGCAACCGCGCGCCACTCCCAGCCACCACCCCAGCCGCCATGGACGATCACATACGACGCCACGGACGCACTCTGACAGAGGCGATCTGGGGTTTACGGTCCGAGTTCCGGCGGACGAGAGCGGCAGCAGTGGCTCGAACGCGCACCACCCCGAGTTTCGAGGATGGAGCCGATCACGCCCGTTCCGCGCAACCGGAGGTTCGCGCCGAGTAGCGCTCAGGCTGTCATTGGTTGAGAATCGCCCGTAGTCCTGTATCCGGAGCGAAGGAGACGAGCACAGATGAACCTCGCAGACCCGTACGAAGAACCGGGCGACGCGTCAGATGCGACGCACGTAACGCGCCGCGGACTCATCGTCAAGAGCGGCCTGGCGGCCGCCGGCGTGACCATGCTCGGCGCGCCGGGCGCGGCGTTCGGCGGGACACAGGCGACAGCCATCAAGGTCGCGGTCGTCACCCACGGAGACACCGGCTCGTTCTGGTCAGTGTTCAAGAAGGGCGTCGACCAGGCCGCCAGGGATCTGAAGAGCCGCGGCGTCAGCGTCACGCAGGTGTACGCGAACAACGACGTCGCAAAGCAGGTCTCGGGTCTCAACGCGGCGATTGCCTCGGGTGCGAAAGTGATCGCCACCTCGGTGCCGGACGCAAGCGCGCTGAAGGACCCGCTCGGGAAGGCGGCGCAGAAAGGGATCCAGATCATCACCGTCAACTCGGGCCTCGGTGCGTTCGACAGCCTGTCGACCTACGAGGTGCACGTCGGCCAGACCGAGGACATTGCTGGTCAGGGAGCCGGGAAGCAATTCAAGAAGGCGGGTGCCAAGAAGGTGCTGCTCGTGATCCACGAGGCCAGCAACTCGGGTCTCCAGCAGCGCGCCGACGGTGTCAAGAAGATCATGGGGGGCTCCGCCGTGAAGGTGCTGACGATCCCGAACGCGAAGTCGGACATCTCCGGCACGAAGGCGAAGGTCAAGGCGGCCTTCACGGCCGATCGGTCGCTGGACGGGTTCCTCGGCCTCGACCCCGACGTCACGATCCCCTGCACCGACATCGTCCCGTCCCGCACCAAGGTGGGCACCTTCGACGTCGGCGGCTCGATCAAGCTGATCCGCTCCGGCAAGATGCTGTTCGCGATCGACCAGCAGCAGTACCTTCAG
>JACDFU010000120.1 GCA_013815585.1 Chloroflexota bacterium | reverse complement strand
GGCGGGGCCTCGTGCCCCGCTCTTCTTATTCCGGGCCGTTCGTGGGCCGGCTTTACGTCACAGTCGCGGTTTCGCCTTCCTGTCGACGCCGAAAACAGGCCGCTTACGCACCGGGTGCCTATTAGCTCTTCCGTGCGGCCGAAACGGGGCTACCTACGCACCGGGTGCGTACAAAGCCCGTAGCCCCCTGTTCCGGAGGAACGACGCCACCTGACGGGACACGGCCTGACGGACGTGGTCGAACGCTTTTCACGCTTGCCGCCAGCCTTCCGTGCCGCTGCCCCCTACGCCGGACTGCTGGGAGAGTGGCACCTGCGGACTTACTACGCACTCCACGCGTAAGCGGCACCCAACCCACCGCATCAGGGGATCATGCTGGACGTACGTCAAGGGAGCGGCGCACAATGCGTCTTCACCGCGCCCCTCGCGAGCGGCCTGAAACGTACCGTTTGAGAACGATGAACGACGAGACGTACACGCTGGTCCTGGACGCGCTGGTACGGCACAACCCGATTGGCCTCAGTTATGAGGAGTGCTCCCAGCGCACGCCGGAGGTCCTGGCCGTGTCGACTCGGCTGGAAGGCGCTCGATCCGTGGCGGCGGTGCAGCGGATTCTCTTCGAGGAGCACGTGCGCTGGTTCGATGCAGCCGCTGCAGGCTCCCTGTGGCGCTATCGCCCCATCGCAGCCGACATCTGGCGCGGGCTGCGCGGCTCGAACCAGGCTCCGACCGAGACCTCGCGCGCGGGGGCTTCCACCCTCGCCGTCGCCTCCGGCGGCTGAACCTCTCCTCGATCAGCGCTTCGGAGCCGCTGCCGCCCTTCTCGATCCGCC
Source organism: Chloroflexota bacterium (assembly GCA_013815585.1). Lineage (GTDB taxonomy): Bacteria > Chloroflexota > Limnocylindria > Limnocylindrales > CSP1-4 > JACDFU01. Next base: position 7,667 of record JACDFU010000120.1, on the reverse strand, counting down.
GTTCGCTCCGGGCGCGTCGGTCGCGCCTCTCGGTCACGCGGGACGGTCAGATCGTCGTCACCTTGCCGAAGCGGGCTCCAGAGGCCGTCGCCACGGACCTGATACGCCAGCATCGCCGCTGGCTCGAGCGGCAGACCACCCGATCCGCAGCTCAGAGGTCCAGGTTGCTCGAGCGTCCGGCGCTCGGCGCCGGACGTGCCGTCCCCTTCGCGGGGGTTCCGCACGACCTCCAGGTCTCCCTGGCCGAGTTGACCAGGCGTCGCAGCCGAATCGAGCATGACGACGCCCTCGCGCCCGTCATCCGCGTGCTATTGGCTCCGGGCGACGAGCGGCCCCTCAGAGACGTGCTGGAGCCCTGGCTGAGGGAGCAGGCACGGGCCGCGATTCAGCGCCGGGTCGAGCTGCGCGGCCGGGAGCTCGGCATCGTGCCGACCCGTCTGGCCGTGCGCGATCAGGCCAGCCGCTGGGGCAGCGCGTCACGACGCGGCACGCTCTCCTTCAGCTGGCGGCTGGTTCTCACGCCGCCCGCCGTGCTGGACTACGTGGTCGTCCACGAGCTGGCTCACCTGAAGATTTTCGGACACGGCCCGCGCTTCTGGGCACTGGTCCGACGCCACGTACCTGGCACCGACGCAGCTCGACGCTGGCTCCGCGAACATGAGTCCGATCTACGCGCCGCGCTCGACTGACCAGTGACGACCTCCTGACCTCCTGACGACCGTGCCCGTCATCCTCGCCGGAGCCCTCGTCTTCCTGACATCGGGGTCGGTCCTGGTCCTCGAGATCCTGGCCGGCCGGCTCCTGGCGCCGTACGTGGGCGTGTCGCTCGACACGTTCACGGGGATCATCGGCACCGTGCTCGCCGGCATCGCGCTTGGCAGCTGGCTGGGCGGTCGGCTGGCTGATCGGGAGGCGCCCGAGCGGCTGCTTGGACCGATCCTGATCGTCGGCGGACTGCTCGCCCTGGCAGCAGTGCCCGTCCTGACGATCTTCGGGGAGCTGCGGCTGGGCAGCGGGCCGGTGGCAATCGTGATCCTCGCCGTCGTCGCCTTCTTCGCCCCGGCGGCGGTGCTCAGCGCTGTGAACCCGACCGTCGCGAAACTGCAGCTATCGCGGCTCGAGGAAACCGGAACGGTGGTCGGGCGCCTTTCCGCGGTTGCGACTGCCGGTGCGCTTGCCGGCACCTTCGTCAGCGGCTTCCTGCTGGTGGCAGCGTTCCCATCCCGGCCGATCGTGATCGGTCTCGGCCTGCTTCTGGTCCTGCTGGGCGTCGTTGCCTGGCTCGGCCTGCGCCGGCAACCTGGGCCGAGCGGGCCTGGCGGCGCTCTGCTCATGGTGGCCGCCGTGATCCTGTCGCTTGGCTCAGCAGCCGCCGCCGGTGCGGCGCCCAATCCGTGCCAGACCGAGAGCACCTACTTCTGTGCCAGGATCGAGCCGGACCCCGACCGTCCCACTGGCCGAACGCTCGTCCTCGACACGCTCCGGCACAGCTATGTCGATCTGGCCGACCCGACGTACCTGGAGTTCACCTACACGCAGATCCTGAGCGACGTGGTGGCCGTAGTCGCGTCCGGGGACGAACCCATCCGTGCATTGCACATGGGCGGTGGCGGATTCAGCATGCCTCGCTACATCGCCGCAACGCGGCCCGGTTCGACCAATCGGGTGCTCGAGCTCGATGCGAACCTCGTGCGGCTCGACATGGAGAAGCTCGGGTTGCGCCTGGGCGACGGTCTGGACGTGCGCATCGGCGACGCGCGACTCCTGCTCCCCGACGAGCCGGCCGGCGCCTACGACCTCGTGATCGGCGATGCCTTCGGCAGCCTGTCGGTGCCCTGGCACCTGACGACGGTCGAGTTCCTGGGCCAGGTGCGCGAGCGGCTCGGCCCCGGTGGCATCTACGCGATGAACCTGATCGATCGGCCGCCCCTGCGCTTTGCGGGGGCCGAGCTGGCCACGATGCGACAGGTCTTTCCGCACGTCGCCCTGGTCGCTCCCCCTGCTCGCATTCAGCGGGAGAGCGGCGGCAACTTCATCCTGCTCGGCGCGAACGACCGCCTGCCCGCGGCGGGCATCCAGGCTCGAAACCGCGAGCGCGGCGACGACGATCTCGTCGTCGTGGACGCTGCTGAGCTGGACGCTTTTGCGGCCGGAGCCCCCGTCCTGACCGACGACTACGCGCCGGTCGACCAGCTCATCGGCCGCGAACGCTGAGACGGGCAGCCTGCTCCGGCCGCCCGTCGGAGCGAGCAAAGACCAGCAGGAACAGGGGAATGCCGACCACGGCGATGATCGCCAGGGTCTGACCGATCGCATCGAGCGGCTGGAGCTCGCCGATGTGCAGGAGGTGGAAGGCTGCGTGCGGGATCCAAGAGATGAGCCAGGCCACCAGGGCTGCCCGTACCAACTGGATCGTCGGCCGGAGCGCTGCCCAGAGGAGGAGCGCGGCGTAGCCCAGATTGAGCGCTCCGTAGTCGCGGATCAGGTGCTCGTTGAAGGGCGGAAACAGGGCCAGCCAGTTGAACGGGCCGCCGGGACCGGCTACCCCACTAGCAGGGAAGGTCGCATAGAAGCCCGCTGGATCGAGCGTCGCCCAGATGCCTGGCACGCCGGCAGCCGCGGCCAGGACAAGGAGGCCGGCCTGGAGGAGGGGAGAGCGGCGTTTAGCGACGAGGAGCATCTCGATCCTCAGGGCCGGGGGCCGGGGCCGGGGGCCGGGGGCCGGGGGGCCGGAAGCCGGTGCGAGCTTCGGTGGTCGAGTGGTGGAGATGAGGGGACTCGAACCCCTGACCCCCGCGATGCGAACGCGGTGCTCTCCCAGCTGAGCTACATCCCCACGGCGGGGCAGTATACCCGGGCACGTCGCCCGACCAACGCCCTAAGCGCCTCACGGAGCTTCTCTCCGATCCGCGTCAGGTCGCGGACGAATTCGCGCATTTCCGCCGCCCGGGCCTGCTCGTCGGGTGCCCGGAGGATCGAAAAAGGGTGCACTGTGGCCGTGATCAGCGGCGCGAGATCGGTGGCGAAGAACTGGCCGCCGTCGCGCGTGACGCGGAACGTCTTGCCGATCAGCGCCTGCGCTGCTGTCGCCCCAAGACAGACAACGATCTGGGGGTCGACATTCGCGATCTCCGCCTCCAACCAGGGGCGGCAGGCCGTCACCTCGGCCGCGTTTCGCTCAACGGGTCGTCGCTCATCGGTTCATCGGAAGCATGAACCAGAAACGCGTGCGATCGGCGCCGGAATCGACGCCCACTCGACCACCCGCCGATTCGACCAGCTGCTTCACGATGGCCAGCCCGATGCCCGCCCCACCGTGCGTGCGGTCACGCGATTTCTCGACGCGATAGAAGCGCTCGAAGATGTGCGGCAGGTCCGCTGCCGGGATCGGCTCGCCGGTATTGGCGACCGTGACGAGCGCGCTCCCCGGCCGTGCCTCCGCCGTGACGGAGACCCGGCCGCCTTCGGGGGTGTAGCGCAGCGCGTTCTGGACGAGATTTCCCACCACCTGTGCAAGATGATCCGGGTTTGCCCTCACCAGCAGCCGGTCAGGCCAGGCTGCTTCCACCGTGATCGTGCGGCCTTCGAACCCGGGCCGGGCGAGTTCGACCGTTGAGGCCAGCGTCGCCGCGAGATCCACCTCGACCAGCTCGGCATCCCTTGGCGCCCGGTCGGTCTCTGCCAGCGCGTCGAGCGACCGAGCTAGGCGCACCAGGCGGTCGGCTTCCTCCCAGAGCGAATCGTATGTCTGTCGATCGGCCGTGATCACACCGTCGCGGAGGCCCTCGAGATAGCCCTGCAGGTTGGTCAGCGGGGTGCGCAGCTCGTGAGCGGCATTGGCGATGAAGTCGCGGCGGATCTGTTCCTGCTGGGCAAGGCTCTCGGCCATCTGGTTGAAGGAGTCGGCGAGCATGAGCAGCTCTTCGGGACCTTCCCGTGGCACGCGCACGGAATAGTCCCCGGCCGCGAGGCGCTGCGCCGCCCGTCCGATCTCTGTGATCGGCCGGGCCAGGCGGCGTGCCAGGAGGATGGAGAGCAGGAGGCTGGCAACGGCTGCTGTTGCCACCGCGGCCAGCAGGATGCGCATGATCGAGGCGTCGAACATCTGCTGCGCTTCCGTCAGGGGTTCTCCGTGCGCCGCGCTCAGGTCCATGAAGATCGACTGGCCGACGATCGCGACGCCAGCGGCGATGATGGCCAGGCCCAGTCCTGCCGTCGCAAGTGCCGCGACCGCAACGCGAGCCGCGATCCCGCCCGGCCAGGGGCCGCGTCGCGTCATGCGTCAGCCGCTGCCTCCGCCGAGGCCTCAGCCGCTACCTCCGCCGAGGCCTCAGCCGATGTCTCGGGCGATGCCTCCGATGGGCCCTCAGCCGATGTCTCGGGCGTGGTGGCGCGGTAGCCCACACCGCGTACCGTGGCCACGTAGCGAGGCCGGTCAGCTGAATCGTTCAGCTTGTCGCGCAGCCGGCCGACATGCACGTCGACCGTTCGGTCCAGGACCTCGCCCTCGTCCTGGCCGTAGAGCAGGGTCAGGAGCTGATCCCGACTCAGGACCCGGCCGCCCGCCTGGACCAGCGCAGCCAGCAGCCGAAACTCGACGTTGGTCAACGGCACGGCGCGGCCTGCCTGGCGCACCTCGTAGCGCTCCAGGTCGATCACGAGGTCGCCATGCCGGAGCTCGGTCTGGTCAGGAGTTCCAGCGAGGGGATCAGCCGGAGCGCGGCGCAGGATGGCCTTGACTCGGACCACCAGCTCGGCCGGGCTGAAGGGCTTGGGCAGGTAGTCGTCGGCGCCCTGGTCAATGCCGCGGATGCGATCAGCCACAGAGCTCCGGGCGGACAGCATGAGAATCGGCACGTCCGACTCTCGCCGGACGATGCGGCAGACCTCGATCCCATCCAGCTCGGGAAGCATGAGGTCGAGCACGATCAGCGCAGGCCGCGCGGCTCGGGCTGTCTCCAGCGCCTCGCGGCCCGTTGCGGCGGTCACCACGGAGAATCCCTCTCGCTCGAGGTACGCCCGTACCAGCTGCACGATCTTCCGATCGTCATCGACGACAAGAATGGGCCGCGCGGGAGTCCGGGCGTGGCTGCTGATCATCGCTCGCAGCGTACGCCCGTGCGATCACACTCAGGTGACGTGGCCGGTTCGTCGCCCTCCGGCAGCCGCCTCCCCGCCCTTCCCGCCTTCCCGCCCACCATGCGCCAGCCGCATCAGCGGCAGTCTGAGCTCCGGTGGGTCCGTGTCGGACGCGTGGTTTCCTGTCAGCCATGCGCCATGTGCATGGCGGCGAGCCACGGGCTCAGTCCATCCTGTCAGGGATGCGCTGGCGGCATCGGTGACAGGTCGGGACGATCTGGCCGCGCTTCAGGACACCCAGTCATGCGCCAGGAGCATGACTGACAGAAGTCCATGTCGGGTTTACTGGACGCGATGCGCAGAGCGCATCGGTGACAGGAACCACAGCGCAGCCAGCGGCTCGCGTGGCTTGCGCAACCAGGATCGAGCCTCGCGGCCACGCTGCGGAAACGCTGCGCCGAGATGGCGGCGTGACGCGCGACAACTCGTCGGTTGGTGCTGCCGTCGGCTATGACAACCAGGTGGCCGAGGTTTACTGCTCGCCAGCCGCGCTCCTGCGCCAGCAGCGGCGGCACGATCCGCAGCTTGCGACCGAAGGTCGAAAGCAGATCCTGCAGATCAACGAGGCGAGTCTTGACTTCGACCAGGAGCAATGCGCGATCCATGGGATGCCACGCGACGATGTCTACGGAACCCCGCTCACCGAAGTGGTTGAACGTGTATTCGAGATTGACCTCCCAGCGGGCGCTCCGCAGTTCGGCTGTGACTCGACGAGCGCTGCGTGGTCCTGGTCAAGCAGCCGCGCCAGGTCCGCACCGTGCCAGCGGGGAGCAAACGGCACGGCGATCTCGAGGGCGGCGGCGATCCCGCGGATGGTTTCGACGCGAAGACGAGCAAGATGTCCCGCCTCAAGGCGGGCGACGGCGGACTGATGCACTCCCGCCCGAGCGGCCACGTCCAGCTGACGCAGCCGGCGCCGGCGCCGGACGGCGCGGAAAATCGCTCCGACGCGTTGATCATCCATGGAGGCAAGTCTGTCGGAACGAGATTGGCGGCTGATTTACCGACGTAGGTGGAGGAGGGTCAGCCATTTGACGAATAGAACGAATGTTCTATCATTGGCCGGGCGATGCCGACCGAGCCAGCTCTCGCCACTGCCCTTGCCCGTTTGGAGTCCCGGTGGGGAAGTGCCGCGGTTCGGCTGGGCGGGAGTGGGGCTCGGCCAGAGAGCGGGGCTCGGCCAGAGAGCGGGGCTCTGCCTGGGGGTGGGGCTCGGCAGCTGACCGAGGGGGCGTTGGCGCTCGCGCCCGAGCCGGCCACCGAGGCGGCCGCTGAACCTGCACTGGCTCCCACACCGGCGCCGATCCCCTGGCCGTACGGCGTTCCGGCACCTGCCCAGCCGGGTCACCGCCAGCTCGTAACGGCGGATCTCATCTCGACGGGCTTTCCCGCGCTCGACGCGCTGCTGGGACCGGGCGGCCTGCCACGCCAGGCAAGCGCCACCATTCGCGGCGGTGCTTCCAGCGGCAAGACGACCCTGGCGCTCCGCTGCATGGCGGAGGCGCAGTCACTCGGCGCGATCGTGGCCTATCTGGACCTTTCGGAGGGCTTCGATCCACTGGAGGCGGTGAGTCGGGGCGTCGACCTGCGCTGGCTGGTCGTCCTTCGCCCGGCTGATCCGGCCGAAGGGTTCGTGCTCGCCGGTTCCCTGCTCGGTGGTCGAGCGGTCGATCTTCTCGTGGTCGACCTTCCGGCTCGTCTGCCGCGGGGGCAGGAGCAGATCCTGCGCCGGCTGGCCGCCCATGCCCGGAGGGTCGGTGCCCGGCTGATCGTGCTGGAGCCGGCGGAGCTCACGGGCTCGATCCAGAGCACCCTCGCGGAACTCATGAGCCTTCGCCTGGAGCTTGCGCGACGAGCCTGGATCCGGGTGGGTCGCGACGTGGTCGGCCAGCAGACGGAGGTGACTGTGGCCAAGAACCGCTTCGGCCCACCTGGCCGGCGCGTCGAGCTGGAGATCCGCTACATCGACTGAACGACGACTGACCAGATCGACACGACCGACCCGGAGCCCGCCACATCGACTGAATGACGACCGATCATGCGCCTGCTGTTTCTCGCTTGGCCGCATCTGCCACTCCACCTGGAGGAGGCCCGACGCGGGCAGCTGCCAAGCAGCCCGGTGATTCTCGGTGGCCAGCCCTGGGAGCCGGGCACGGTCCTCGATTGCAACGGCTCGGCGAGCAGGCTGGGTGTCCGGCGCGACCAGCCACTGGGAGCTGCTCACAAGCTCGTCCCCGAGGCGCTTTTCCTGCCAGCCGACCGTGGGACGTACCGCTCGGCGTTCGAGGGTGCCCTCGACGCCCTCGCTGCCTTCACCCCGTCGCTCGAAGGCATGAGCGACCCCGATGCCGACGGGTTCGGACGGGCATACCTGGGGATCGAAGGGCTGGAACGCCTGTGGGGTGGTGAGCAGAGGCTCCTGGAGCGGATCGTCGGCGTCCTCGGGCCGCTGCTCCCCGGGAGGCCTCGAGCGGGCTTCGGCAACACGCGCTTCGGGGCTCGCGTGGCCGCGGTGGTTGGTGCGGGGC
>JACDFU010000196.1 GCA_013815585.1 Chloroflexota bacterium | reverse complement strand
CCGAACGGGTTCGGCAACTGTCGTCGGAGCAGGCAGCGGGCGAGTATCCCGAGCACGCCCCTCAGATCGCCACGGCCGCCCAGGAGCGTTGGGCGCGGCAGATGGAGTTGTTACGGATGCAGGGCTGCTGAGAATCGTGCGGGACTAACCCCGGCCCACCTGGCTGTGGTTCCCGGACACGTTGTTGACAAGCGAGAGCCCTGCCTGGAGCCGTAGTGGTAAAGCCCCACTCAACTGAGAGCAGAAAGTGCGCCGGTTTGCTCCAGGCTCCCACGCTCCGGGAGCCACAGCGTTCAGGTCGGGCTGCATGCCATCGATGACGATGCGCCGCGGGCGGGCTTCAAACCTGCGGCGCCACGCCCTCGGCGAGCTGCTGGATCAGGTCGATCTGGTCCTCATATGCCAGCATCGGGAGGTGGCTGCGCGCGACGAACTCGACCGACACCGGCGCCTGCCGCCGCAGGTCCAGCAGCGCCTCCACGATTTCGTCGGCGGTCCCGGCGTACGTCGTGCCAGCCCGCAGGAGAGCATGGTTCGGACGAGTGAACGCCGGCGGGGAGGGCGGCGGCAGCGGCCGGATTGCCGAGGCTTCCATGTCAGAGTACTTCCAGTTCATGGCCCAGACCGCGTCCCGGTAGCGCCTGAGCGCCTCCTCGCGCGAGGGGCCGGGCAGCAGCACCGAGTAGTGGATGAACCGAAGCGTCAACGGGTCGCGGCCCATGCGCTCGCACTCGTCGAGCACCCAGCGGACCTGCTCGAGGAACTTCTCGGCAGGCGCATTGCTGAAGAGGCCGTCGGCGAGGCGCGCGGCGCGGCGGATCGCCGGCTCGGCCCCGGCGCCGATCAGGATCGGGATCCGAGTCGGCGGGGCTGGGCGGACGCCGAGCGTCGGGAGCTTGTAGACCGAACCCTGGTGGGTGATGGGCTCGCCGGTCCACGCCTGCGGAAGGATCTGGAGAATCTCCTCCATCGCGGCTCCGCGCCGACGCATGTCCGCCCCTAGCCCGATGTACTCGGTCTGCGACCACCCGAGCCCGAGGCCTAGGACGAGCCGGCCGTGGCTGAGCAACTGGACCGTCGCGGCATCCTCCGCCAGGCGCAGCGGATGGTGCATGGGAGCGAGGATGACGCCGGTGCCGAGCTCGATCCGCGACGTTGCCTGCGCGAGCGCGGCACTGACGACGAGGAGCGAGGGCATGTACCCGTCGTCGACGAAGTGGTGTTCGGTCGTCCAGACCGACGTGAAGCCGAGGCGCTCGGCCTCCACGGCCAGACGGAGCGTCTCGTCGTAGGCACGCGTCCAGTCGGTCTCGCCAGGGCGAAGCTGCGCGCTGAGTAGTCCGAAGCCGAGTCCCATGCGCGGACGGTAGCAGCGCACGCGCTGGGCTGCGCCCGGCACGACGTCAGAAGTTGGCCGGATCCGTCGGTACATCCGCCGAATCATGGCCCAATGCCGACCGCAGTCCACCCGGCCAGGCCGCTGCAGCCAGATCGGTGTTGGTCCGCCGCAGACACGCCGTGACGTGGTCGCGACGGACCGTCGGCGCGGCTGCCCTGGGCGGCTCCCGGCGCCGCCAGTGAAGACGCTCCCGTGAAGAGCGCCAGGCAGACCAACGACGCTCGCCAGCGGACGGGCTGAGGCCCCATGGCGCTCTCCCACATTTCCGAGTGGACGGCGGACCATGCAGCCAGACGCCGGGAACCTCCATGGCGCCCAGGGAAGGGTCTTCGGGCCAGTTCGTTGAGTCAATGAGGGGAAAACCCCTTGGCTGCCACAGCCTGGAAGTGCGCCAATGGTCGGAGGCGAGGCGGCATGAACCGGGCGTGCTGTGCGCCGGAACGAGGGATCGGCTCGCTAACCCGGCATGTCCAGCCAGCGGTCGCGGTCCGCTCGAAGGGCGAGCTCGGTCCGGCCGGCGACTTCGAAGCGAGCGAATAGCCTTGTCAGGTTCGCCTCAACCGTCTTGCGCGCCACGCCGAGTTCTGCTGCGATTTCGTCGTTGGAGCAGCCGGTCAGGAGCGCCCTGACGATCGTGCGCTCCCGCATAGTGAGATGGAGATCGTCGCTGCTTCGGATCGCGGCAAGCTGTGCGGCGTCGAAGGCGATTCCGCCAGCCGCAACCTTCCGGATGGCGGCGGCAAGGTCGTTGAGTGGTGCTGTCTTCAGGAGGTAGCCAGCGGCCCCTAGCTTGAAAGCTGCCCTCAGGTATTGCGGGTTTTCGAAGCTTGAAAGAACGATCCATGCGACATCGCGGCCGTCCGCCTGCCTCGACGTCATGAGTTCGAGCCCGGAACCGTCCGGAAGACGGATATCGACGAGCGCCACATCGATCGGCTGTTGAGCGAGCTCAGTCACAGCCTGGGCCACGGAGCCAGCGGTCGCAACCACGGACAGGTCGTCCTGTTGGTTGAGGCCAGCCGCGAGCCCGCCCAGCACGACCGGATGGTCATCGACCAGCAGGATACGAACGGTCAGGATCCGGTCCAGTGGATTCGGACGGAGGAACCACCCGAGGCGCCTCGTCCGATCTCAAGGGTTGCCCCGATCGCTGCGGCCCGTTGCCGCATCGTCGACACGCCAAGGTGCCCTCGCCGCTGTGCCTCGTAGATGACGGCGTTGGATAGCCCGGCCCCATTGTCAGTCACGGTGAGCTCGAATTGGCCCTGACGGATGAAGCCGTCGAGGACGATCTCGGTGCCCCCGCTGTGGAGCTGGGCGTTGCCTATCGCCTCCTGGACGACGCGGTACGCGGCCAGCTCGACCTCGGCCGGCAGCCGTCGCCTCATGTCGTAGCCGATCTGGTCATCCACCGCCAGGCGAACGGGCAGCGAGGAGGGCTCGCTTGGCGGCTGCTCGGCAAGAG
>JACDFU010000119.1 GCA_013815585.1 Chloroflexota bacterium | reverse complement strand
GCCCTGGACTGGGGCTCGCGCCCTGCCCCTGGCCTTGGCCTTGCCCTTGCCCTTGCCCTTGCCCTTGCCCCTGCCCCTGCCCCTGCCCCTGCCCCTGGCCTTGGCCAGTCGACGGCCGTCCCGCGTTGGCAAGGTTTCGGCGTGCGTCCTGCAGATCACCAGCCGCCCGCGCCAGGTCCCGCTGTTGATCTACCTCCCTGGTCGCTTCTCGCAGCGCCTCTCCCAAGCGCCGCAGGGCCTGCGCTGCCGCCTCGGTGTCGCCGTCCGCGAGTGCCCCGGACGCATCGCGCAGGGCGGCCCGGGCAGCTGGGCCAGCCTGCTCAGCACTGGGCGCAAGGCTGCCGAGCTTCGTCGCAAGCGCCTCCTGCTCCTCCGCTGACATCTCGTCCAGGCGCTCGGCGAGGGCATCAACATCCCGCTGGGCCTGCTCCACGTCGCCGCGAGGATTGCTGTCGCGACCGGTCTGGAGTCGGCTCAACGAGCGAGCCAGTGAGGTCAGGCCGGCAGCACGCCGTTCATTGGAGGGATCGAGTTGGCTGCTGATAGCGTCCTCGAGGGACCCGAGCCTTGCCAGATGAGTGTCGATGTCTTCGGGTCGGTCGCGCAACTCGCGAATCAGCCGCTTCAGCTCCTCTGCCGCATCCAGTCGTGGATCCGGTGACGTTCGTCCCTCGCCAAGCCTGCGGGCAGTTTCCTCGAGACGACGTGCCTCCTGCTCTGCGGCGCTGCGGACCTCCTGGCGCCGGGCGAGAACGTCCAGCTGCGGATTGGGAAGGAGGAGCGCGGGCACCAGGAGAAGGCTCGCGACGAGAGCCGTGATCGCCGGCCGGCGAGGCACATGCGAGCGCAGGGCAGCGGGATCTGTGCTGTGCAGGCTCTGCAGGGCGTCGGCGCTCTGGAGCATGACGAGTCGGTCGGAATCCGCGTCGGGCGTTTCCCTGGGCGTGCGGCGCGCGAGAGCGAGAGCGGTCGACAGGCGATCATGCAGTCCCTGCTCCCGGTCAACGGCGAGCGCGGCCTCGGCCAGGGTGGGCCGCACACGAACCGCGTCCACGAGGATGGCCAGCGCGCCGAGCGCCAGGACCGCGGCCGCGGCTAGGGCATGCCACTCGAAGGGAACGAACCGGGCGACGACCGTCAGGACGAGCTGCGCCACGGCGACCCCGGCCACGATGGCCGTCCCGTCTCGAATGACTCGCCGCAGCCACAGCCGACGGCGGTGTGCCCCGAGACCCGCCCTCAGTCGCGGAAGCGTGGTGTCTGGGCCAGGCGCGAAGCTCATCGCGGGGGCTCCAGGGCTGGCTCATCGACCCCGGGGCTTGTTTGGGCGGCCGAGGATGGAAGCGCGGGTGGCGCTGGTGGCGGGAGCGGCGCCTCCAGGGCTGGATCCTGAGCCGTTACGACAGGACCCCAGCTCGCGACCGGTCGATCCCGCCGGCGAATGCCCCGTAGCGGTCGTCGCGTCGGCGAGACGAGCAGCGAGGACAGGAACGAGAGGAGCACCCCGACCGTTCCGAAGGCGAGGGCGCTGCTGGGCCAGAAGAGGTCCGTCTTCTGGCCGAAGGCCTGCGGCTGCACGGGGCCTACCGCGATGTCGTCAAAGACGGCGCACTTGGCGTCGGGCGGGCAATCCGCCGGCAGGGGCCGCGGCATGGCCAAGCCCTCCTCGGCGACCACGTCGCCCTGGACGAAGCCGCCGTCCTGGACCACGACGCCGCCGCCGTTGTTGGCCGCCTCTCCGGTGATGAAGTTGACGGCGCTGCAGGCCTCGCTGTAGCCGCCGATGGCCGTCGCGCACATCAGATCGAGATCGCCGATGAACGGGTTCAGCCAGAGCAGGCCCTCGGGCGGCGTTCCCCGTGGCTGATCGGCAATGAAGCCCTGTCCCTGGGTGTTCCCCTGGGCCATGGCGAACCAGAAGACATAGAGGACCGTGGCACCCAGCGTCAGCGCGAGCGTGGTCAGGTACGTGGCAACGGTCGCCACCTGGGTTCGCCGAAGCAGGGCCGAGAAGAAGAGGCCGATGGCGCCCGCGCCAAAAGCGACGGCAAAGAGGAAGACATAGGCCTTGACGAGGTCCTCAGGGCCGACACCGCCGAAGGTGAAGACGATCGTGGCCAGCGGAATGGAGGCAAGGATCAACAGGATCACGTAGACGAGCGCCGAGAAGAGCTTGCCGAGGACCATCGCCAGGGAGCTGAGCGGCGTTGCCACCAGCAGCTCGAGCGTCTGCTTCTCTCGCTCCAGGGAGATGGCACCCGTCGTGAAGGCCGGCGCGAGGACGAGGATCAGCAGCGTCTCGAGTACCAGCAGGCCGCTGAAGATCGCCTGCCCGACCGTGGCCGAGAGTGCGACGCCGCCCCCGCTCGGATCGAAGCCAAAGCCCATCCGGGACTCCGCCATCTCCCTCTGCAGCTGATAGATCCCCCAGGCGAAGACGCTGAGCAGCACCAGGTAGACGGTCACGACTGCGAAGGCGCGGCGGCCGCGCATGCGCCCGCGCAGCTCCTTCGTTCCGACTGCCCCGATCCCGCCAAAAAGGCGTCGAATGCCGTCGACGGGCCGGGAACGCGGAGCCAGCCGAACGGTTTCGCTGCTCACGCCTGGATCCCCTGTCCCGGGGGAATGGAGGGATCGGTTTGTGGCGCTGGTGGCGCTGGTGGTCCGGGCGGCTCATCGCGGGCCGTGACCTGCAGGAAGAGCTCTTCGAGGTCGCTTGCGGCGCGAGAGAAGGTCAGCACCCGATGACCCCGCGCGATGGCCTCAGCGAGCAGCGCTGCCGTGGCATCGTCGGATCCCGCGAACGCCAGCTCGAGGACTCCGTCCGGCAGGCGCTGCACCGAAGCCACCTGCGGCTGGTTCGTGAAGAACGTCGCAGCAGCCTCCCGGGAAGCCTCGTCGCCGACGAGACGCACCCGGAGCAGTGCCCCTGCCCGCAGGCGTGCCTCGATCTCATCCACCCGTCCGCTCGCGAGGACGCGGCCACGGTCGACGATCGCGACCGAGGTACAGAGCTCCTCGAGCTCGGGAAGGATGTGGCTGCTGATGAGGATCGTCTTGCCCATGGAGCGCAGCTCGCGCAACAGCTCCCGTAGCTCCACCCGGGCTCGCGGATCCAGCCCCGAAGCCGGCTCGTCGAGGAGCAGGACCTGTGGGTCGTGCACCAGCGCGTGGGCCAGGCAGAGCCGCTGCTGCATTCCCCGGCTGAGCGACTGGACATAGGCATCCCGCTTGGGAGCCAGGTCGACCAGCTCGAGCAGATCGCCGATCATCTGTCTGCGGCGGGCGGCGGGAAGCCCGTAGCAGCGGCCGAAGAAGTCAAGGTATTCCCAGACCTTCATGTCGTCGTAGACGCCGAAGCTGTCGGGCATGTACCCGATGACGCGGCGAACGGCGTCCGGTTCCCGGAGGATGCTCGCACCTCCGATGAAGGCGTCGCCGGACGACGGAGGAAGCAGCGTTGCCAGCATTCGGAGCAGCGTCGTCTTCCCGGCTCCGTTGGGGCCGACGAGCCCGAAGATCTCTCCCTGCTCGATGGACAGCTCGACGCCCTGCACCGCGACCGTGCCGCCATAGCGCTTGACGAGCCCTTCGACCTGCACGACGGCGCTCATTCCACTGTCCCCTCGATGCCCACCAGGAGCTGGAAGTATGTCGATTCGGCGCGATTGACGAAGCGGACCAGGAAGCCGCCCGAGGCATCGACGTATCGATCCGGGTTGGCAACAGCCCGCGTCCCCGTGCCGGCGAGGTGTGGGAACTCAACCCACCGTCCCGCGGCACGGTCGAAGAGCTGCACATCGGGCCGGCCGTCGAAGTTGCGGGCCGGGAAGGTGTCGGGGACGCCCTCGACTGGATCGTCCTGCTCGGGCTGCTGGTCATCGGGCAGTGGCTCGAGCAGCTCGTCACCGGCGCTGCCGAGCGTGCCGAACTCGCCCTGGTTGACGGCCAGCCTGAGCTCGCTCACGCGGAGGCCGCCTTCGAAGCTGATCGGCCGGTACTCGATCGTCATGGTGCCGCGACTGAGCGAGAAGCCGTTGCCCTGGTCGAAGGCCTCCACGGCGTCCGAGTCGATCAGCGTGTGGCGGACGAGGTCGGGACCGAAGCTCGCCTGCCCGGTGATCTCGACTGGCAGCGGCACCATGAACAGCGTCTGGCCGATCGTCTGCGTTCGTTGACCGGCCAGCTCCACCTCCACGGCCGGATCGGGCCGCCAGGCGAGCAGCATGGGTGCGCTGCCGCCTATTCCCGTGCCGGTGCCCATCGGCCCGACGCTACCGAACTGGTCGACGACCGCTCGCCGAGTGAAGGTGATGCGCTCCTCACCCGACTCGTCAGCGCCCCGATTGAATGACTGTCCGAAGATGCGCTCGCCGAGCGGCATGCCGAAACTGAGAGCGCCGCCCGTCTTGAGCTCGATCGTGACGGTCTGTCCAGCCGCGATGGTGTCGAGTCGCTTCACTCCACCGCCGAAGACGATGGCTGCCCCCTCGAGCGCCACGCCGGAGCGGTTGCGCAGCTCACCGATGAGCCTGCCGCCCTCGTAGCGCAGGTCGGCATCGATCAGCGGAGCGCTCACCGCCGTCTCCGCGCGGAAGCTGCGCAGGACGCCGAATCCGACCTGGAAGTTTCGGAGCCGGGTTGTCTCCCCGGTGACCACGTCGAGTGGCTGCTCGAAGTTGCCCTGCTGCTGGAGGCTGATCGGGTTCGAGAGCAGGGGACCGCCCTTGATCCCCACGTCGAACGCCTGCCGGCTCGGGGAGAAGACGCCCACGTACGCCTGTGCCAAGCCGCGATCGGTGCCAGCCGCCGCACGCACGATGCTGACCTGATGAATGATCACGTCAGTGCCCTTGAGGAGCGAGCCCAGGCCGTAGCTTGCAACGGCAAAGATCAGCACGAGGGCCGGCATCGTTAGCCACGCCCATTCACGGCGATCGAGGCGTCGCAGGACCAGGTAGTTGACCGGGCCGATGAGCACGATGTAGCCGCCGAGAAGGAGGAAGAGCTGCTCGATCGGCGGCAGCTGCACGCTTGGCAGGTTATTGAGGGCGGCCACGATCTGACTGTCATCCGAGAGCACGAACGGGTTGATGACCGCACCGGCGGGTGAGGGCAACAGGCGGCGCCAGAGCGATTGCGCCGCTTCCGAGCCGGCCAGGCCCGACTGGCCGGGGTCGACCCCGATCAGCGCGACCAGACCCTGGCCATACGGCGCCTCGGCAGCGATGACGGCGTCGCCGCGTTGCGCGAGTGCGTTGCCCCGTGCCAGCTCCCCGGTCAGGGCGGCGTAGGAGCTCGTGCCGGAGCCCGCGCTGCCGAACAGGCCCACGAGATCAGCGCCTGTCACGTCCACGGTGCCGCTCGGTCTGAAGGGCAGGATCTCGTCGGAGAAGGCTGCAAGGGTCGTCGCTCCGGTCGTGCCTCCGACGATGATGAGGCGGCCCCCGGAGGCGAGCCACGTCTGGAGCGCCTCAAGCTGGGCGGGCGCGAGTGACGCCGCATCAACGTCCTGCCACACGAGCCGGTCGATGGCCGACCAGGCCTCGACTCGCGGTGGCAGATCCTGTGCGGTGAGGGGAACGACGGCCGCGAGCTGCGAGTTCGGGTTGGCCGCCCCCGCCGTGATGTCCGGGACGAGGTTCTCCGGGCGCTCGGCGAGGACGCCGATGACTGGCTGGAAGGCATCATGCGTCCGGATCGGCACGCTCTGGGTGGCCACGACCTGGCTGCCGCTGGTCAGGGTCACCTCGAGCTTGGTCCGGAAGACCGAGGGCTGTCCATAGAGCAGGTACGTCTTGCGTGATGTCGTGGGCAGGTCGACGGCGGTGGCGTAGACGGAGCGGCCCTGCCGGTCCCCGCTAAGCCGCAGCTCCCCGGTGATCGCTGGTCCGTCGTTCGCGATCTGCACCTCGACCGCGGTCCAGGCACCGGCGCGGACGTGGCCTGCCAGGAGCGGCCGCGCCGTGAGCGTGAGGCCCTCGGCAGCAACGGCACCCGAGGCGCCTGGAAGCAGCAAGGCCACGACGGCCAGCATTGCTGGGGCGGCGGCGCGCGCCAGACGGAGGCGGAGCGACGTACGGGTGGTGGCGCTGCTGTGCATCGTCCTCGCGATCGTCTGTCGTGCCCGTCTCCGGAGACCCACCGGCTCCGTTGCCTGGCCGGGCACCTCGACAGAGGAGCAGGGACCGGCACTGAGGCATGACGCGATGACCCCGCGGAAAGTTGCGTTGTTCGCCCACCTTCCGTCAAGTCCCGCGCCACGGGCCGGGCCGAGGCGGCGGGTACCATTGCGAGGTGCCCCGACTCCGCCCCTTTCGAGCGCTGCGCTTCGATACGGCCGTGGCGGGACCGCTCGAAGCGCTCGTCTGTCCCCCGTATGACGTCATATCCCCGGAGCGCCAGCAGGTGCTGGCTGCACGAAGCCCGTACAACGCCGTGCATATCGAGCTGCCGATCGCCGGGGAGCATCAGCCACCAGAGGCGCGCTATCGGGAGGCAGCGGCGCGGCTGGTCGGCTGGCGTAACACGGGCGTGCTACGGAAGGATCCGCGGCCCGCGGCCTACGTCTATGAGCAGCGCTACACGCTCCCGGGTTTGGCGGACCACCGGGTTCAGCGCGGCCTCCTGGCTCGGCTCGAACTGGAGCCGTTCGGCCCCGACGGGGGGGTCCTCCGTCACGAGCTGACGCTGAGCGGGCCCAAGGAGGATCGCTTTGCCCTGCTGAAGGCGACCGGCGTCAACACGAGTCCGGTCGTGGCCATCTACGACTCCGGGGTTCCGCGCACGAGCGACCTGCTGGACGAGGTGGCGAGGGCAGACCCGATCGCCTCGGTTAGCGATGACGACGGAACCGAGCACCGGCTCTGGTCGACGGAGCACGACGGCTCCGGAACGAGCATCGGGGCCGAGCTGCTCGCAGGCGCTGAGGCAAGGCCGCTCACGATCGCCGATGGCCACCACCGGTACGAGACGGCGCTGCGCTACCGCGAGGAACGCGGCCGCCAGCGGGCCTGCGAGAGCGACCCGCCTTACGACTACCTGCTCTGTTGCGTGCTCGACACCTTCCGCCAGGAGCTGACGGTCCTGCCAACGCACCGCCTGGTTCGTGATGGACCGACTGGAGAGGAGCTGGTCGCTCGGCTGGAGCGCGCTTTCGAGGTTCGCCGACTAGCCGGCCCCGACGAGCTGCTCATGGAGCTGGGGCAGTCCGCTGGAGGTCGCGCCGGCGATCCCGAAGCCGACGCGCCGCCCCGCTCGGCACTGGGCCTCTGGTCGGATGGCATGGCAGCTCTGCTGCGCCCGCGAGCCGCCTGGCTTGCGTCGGACAGGAGCGGAGGCTCGCCCGTCATGCGGGCGCTCGGCGTGGCCGTCCTGTCGAGGGTCCTCGACGAGGTGTTCGGGATTGATGCCGCCGCCGCTACCCAGGGCGGTCGCCTGAGCTACACCAAGGACTCGCGTGAGGCGCTGGATTCGGTCGACCGCGGCCTGGCGGGGAGCGCGTTCCTGCTCAGGCCAACGCCGGTGGAGGCAGTCATTCAGGTGGCCCAGGCAGGAGAGGTGATGCCCCAGAAGTCGACCTATTTCCATCCCAAGGCCATCACCGGCCTGCTGTTCAATCCGCTCGAGCCATGAGCTTCGATCGCCAGGCACCGGTTGTCGCCTCGGGCGTCCGCTCCGGCCCGCGCCCGATCCGCAAGGATGAGCAGGTCATCGCGGACCGCGGGCTCTACATCGAACAATGGCTTCCAGAACGTCGCTCACGGCGGATGCCGCTCTACCTGCTGCACGGAGAGCTGTGTGGATCATGGCTGTGGGAGCGGTACCTGGGCTATTTCGCGGGACGCGGCTGGGAGGCGCACGCACTCAACCTGCGTGCACATTTCTGGTCCGAGACTGCGGACGTCGCGCGGTTGAACTTCCAGTCCTACCTAGACGACGCGGCGGCCGGCCTGGCCCGTCTGCGGCGCGAGCCCGTGCTCGTCGGGCACGGGCTGGGCGGGCTGCTGGCGATGCGCCTTGCCGAGCGTGGCAACGTCGGCGGACTCGTGCTTATCAGCCCCGCGTTGCCAGGAGACCTTCGAGCACCGGGGGAGCTGCACGCACTCCGCAGCGTGCCCGCGATGTTCCGCCAGGAGCTCATTGGCTGGGGGCTGCCCGAGGACCAGCTCCGTCGGCAGAACCGGGATCTCACGCAGAGCGACGTCGCCCGCATCCGGCACTTCCTCGGGGCAGAGTCGGGGGCGGCGCGGCGGGACACGATGGTCGGCGTGGCGGTCAGTCGCGACCTGATCCCGGATGTACCGATCCTGGTGATCGGCGGGGGCCTGGATCGCCTCTACCCCGAGCAGGATAGCGAGCGGCTCGCCGAATGGCTGGGCGCCGAGTATCAACCGTTCGGGGCTCACTCCCACTTCGGACTGGTCGTCGGAGAGGAGAGCCACCTCCAGGTTGCCGATGCCGTGCGCAGCTTCCTGGAGGCCCACAAGCTCTAGCTGGGGCCCTGCCCGCGGCGGCTCAAGGGTCGGTCGCTCCGGCGGCTCGAGTCGGCCGCGGTGCTACACTACCGGCCGCGCGCGAGCGGCCCAGCCG
>JACDFU010000118.1 GCA_013815585.1 Chloroflexota bacterium | reverse complement strand
TGCCACGGAGGTAGAGATCACGTTCAGCGACCGGGCAGCCAGAACGCGGGTCGAGATCGAGCACCGCGGCTGGGAGCGCCTTGGCGCCGCGGGCGTACTGCGCCGTGACGCCAATCGGGGCGGCTGGGCGAGCCTGCTGCCGTGGTACATGGCCGCCTGCGCAGGTGGCCGGCCGCCCGCCGCGAGGTCGGGCTGAGCGGGCCTGCTAGGCTGCCGAACATGGGAAGCGTCGAACCTCTCGTCGAGGCGCTCGATGTCGCTGGGCACCGCCTGACTGAGCCACGCCGAGCTGTCGCCGAGCTCATCGCGCAGCGCCAGGGCCATTTCACCGCCGCGGACCTCGTCGCCGATGCTCGCTCCCGGAGGCTCGGAATCGGCCGTGCCACGATCTTCCGGGCGCTGGAGCTCTTTACCGAGCTCAATCTCGTCGAGCGGCTCGATCTCCCGAGCGGCGACCACGCCTACGTGGGATGCATGCGGCGGCATCACCACCACGTGGTCTGCTCGTCCTGCGGGCGGACGACGGAGGTCGAGGACCACGGGATGCAGACCGTCGTCAGCGAGGTTGGCCGGCAAACCGGGTACCGCATTGACGCCCACCGTGTCGAGCTGTTCGGTATCTGTCCCTCGTGTCAGGCCAGGGACGCTGCAGGGGTTCAGCTCTCCGCCTAGCCGGCGTCCGTTGCCCCCGCCATGCGTATCGCATCGCCCACCGCGAGGACTCCATCGCTGAGGATCTCTGCTCGCAGACCCCCGCGATGCACGAGCGGCCGCAGAACGGGCTTGCCGATGAGGTTGACCAGGTACTGGCACGGCTCGGCCAGCTCCGCGCCTTCGCAGAGCACCGGGCCAAGCCAGAAGCGGCGGCCGACGAGCTCGTTCAGCCGGACGTTGCGGGTCGTGACGTTCCGCCGCGTTTCGCCCGGCTGCAACGGAATTCCGATCTGCGCGGAGGCGTCTTCCAAGGCCTCCGCCTCGATCAATGTCACATCACCGCCTCCATGCCGACCGGTCTCGGCGCCACGCGGCCGGTGATTCCGATCGCCGTCCAGGCCAACTCCTGCGCCGACACCGATCCGCTGCCGCGCTTCGACCGGAGCCCCCTTCGTGGGCGCAATGTGAATCGCTTCGACCAGGCCGTCCATGTCGCTGGATTGTATGACCCGGGGCTGCCAACATTCCGACATCGATGGGCACGGCCACCGCGCGGCATGCGCAAGCCCCAAGGAGATCGAATTGACGCAGCAGCAACGCGACGGCGTGGGAGACGCCTGGCAGCAGCGGTTCCGCGCCCCGGTCATCGGCGCGATTCGGCTGGCGAGGACACGGCCGGAACGGGGACTGGTCATCACCAATCGCACGGGCAAGCGCCAGCTGTATGCCTGGGACGTCGCGTCCGGAGACCTGCGCCAGCTCACCGATCGGCCGACGGGACAATCCACCGGCTGGATCTCGGCCGATGGAGGCCACGTCTATTTCGTGGACGATCAGGGCGGCAATGAGATCGGCCATTGGGCCCGGCTTCCCTTCGACGGCGGCGATCTGATCGACATCACACCGACCCTCCCGCCCTATACCTCCGAGGACATCGACTTCTCGGGCGATGGCCGGCTCACGGCCTTCACCGCTGCCAGGGACGGCTTTGAGCTCGTCTGCCTTACCGCGGCCGACCCGGGAGCCTCAAGCCCCACCGTCCTCTACGCCACCGATCACCTCTGCTCTCTCTCGGGACTGACGCTCGACGGCCAGATCGCCGTCCTGAGTTCCACCGACCGGACCCGGCGACCGACGTTCGGGCTCGTCTGTTTCGACACGGCGACGGGGGAGCGGATCGCCGAGCTCTGGGACGAGGGCGACGCGAGCATCGAGGACGTCGTCTTTCCGCATACCGATGGAGACCAGCGCCTGGCCGCTGCAAGCAACCGGACTGGCGACAAGAAACCATTCATCTGGGATCCGCGCACCGGCGACCGCCGGGATCTCGAGGTTGGTGACACGCCAGGCGAGCTCGTGCCGCTCGACTGGTCCCGGGACGGGCGCCGGATCCTGCTGGGCGGAGTGGAGCGAGCCGTGCAACGCCTCTACGTCTATGAGCTGGACCGCGCCACGCTCCGGGACCTGGACGCCCCGGCGGGCTCCTTCGGGCGATTCGGCTTCTCGTCGCTCTTCGGCCCCGGCGACGAGATCTACACGCTGTGGCAGAGCTCCACCCAACCGTCCCAGGCGATCTCTCTGGACGGAGTCACCGGGCGCCAGCCTCAGCTTCTCCTGGCGGCCGGGGAGGTGCCCGAGGGGCGCGCCTGGCGCTCGATCACCTATCCGGCCTTCGACGGCACGCCGATTCAGGGTTGGCTCGCCACCCCGGAAGGCACCGGTCCCTTCCCGACGATCCTCGAAACGCACGGCGGGCCCGAGTCCGTGACCCTCGAGATCTTCTCCGCCCAGAGCCAGGCCTGGCTGGACAACGGGTTCGCGTTCCTGTCGATCAACTACCGGGGCTCGACAACGTTCGGGCGCGATTTTCAGCAGAAGCTCTGGGGCCGGCCCGGCTATTGGGAGGTCGAGGACATGGCCGCCGCCCATGCCTGGCTGCTCGAGCAGGGCATCGCCCGGCCCGACGCCATCTTCGCCACAGGCTGGTCCTGGGGCGGCTATCTCACGCTGCAGGCGCTGGGCACGAAGCCCGAGCTCTGGGCCGGTGGCATGGCGGGCGTAGCTGTGGCCGACATGATCACCGAGTACGAGGATGAGAACGAGGTGCTGCGCGCCTACGATCGGGCGCTCTTCGGCGGCGGCCCCGAGGAGAAGCGGGCGCAGTACGTGGCCAGCTCACCCATCACCTACGTGGACCAGGTTCGGGCACCTGTCCTCATCATCCAGGGCCGCAACGACACACGCTGTCCCGAGCGTCAGGTCGAGGACTACGAACGCGAGATGCGGGCCCGCGGCAAGGAGATCGAGGTCGAGTGGTTCGAGGCGGGTCATTCCGGTGTCTCAGCCGACGTTGAGCTCGCCGTGCGCTTCCAGCAGCGAATGCTCGACTTTGCCATGCGCGCCCTCGGCAGGCTCAACGCGCGTCAAGCAGTTCGAGCATAGGAGCGAGCGCAGCGATCGAGGCCTCGGTGATCGGGTCGAGCACCAGCTGGACGTGGCCGATGCCCTCTGCGGCGTAGGCCCGAAGCTCGGCCGCGAGGCGTTCCGGACCGGCGGACCCGTCCAGGGGCTTGACGTGACGGTCCGAATAGTCGCCCTCCACCCTCGCTCCGCCACCGGGGAGGCGGACGAAAACGGCCACGGTCCGTGCCACGCTCGCGGGGTCGCGGCCAACCTCGAGGCAGGCCGCATCCACCTGTTCGCGCAACGGTCGGACGCCGGCTGGTTCGTTCCCCGTCGTCGCGTACCAGGCATTCCATGCGTCGGCGTGCGGCATGGTGATGCGCAACATGCGCTCTCCGCTGGAGCCGATCAGCAGCGGTGGGCCGCCCGGTCGCGGGCCTCGGGGCACGAGCTCGCAATCTCGTGCCTGGAAGTAGCGCCCGTCGAAGTCGATCGCCCGGTCGGCGAGCAGCGTCCGGATGATCGTGAAGGCTTCCTCGAAGCGCGAGATGCGGTGGTCGAAGGGAAAGCCGTAGGCGCGGTACTCCACCTCGTTCCAGCCTGCGCCCAGCCCCAGGATCAACCGCCCGCCGCTGATCTCGTCGATGGTCGCGGCCTTCTTCGCGAGCAGGGCGGGGTTGTGAAAGCTGGTGGCAGCAACGAGCGGGCCGAGCTCGATGCGGGTGGTCGTAGCCGCCAGGGCGGCAAGGACGGACCATGCCTCCCAGGGACCACGGGCTTCCTCCCCGGGACTTCGATAAAGGAGATGATCGCCAACCCAGACGCTGTCGAAGCCGACGGCCTCCGCCGTCCGCGTCATCGCCAGCAGTTCCGGCCAGCGGGCGACGTACTCGATCTCGGGTAGCTGAAAACCCACCTTGAGCGGCCTGCCGCGCCGGCTTGGGCTGGTCGAGCTGGCGGTCGTGGGGGCGCTGGTGGTCTGCACCCCGCGAACTGTACCCGTGGGCGGTCGATCTGTAGCGTGTGCGCAGGCCGGGCAGGCCTGCTGTAGCCTCTGGCCATGGCATCGATGCGCAGCCCCGATCCGATCACCGAGGCAACGGCCTATCAGCAGCATCTCCTCGCGCTCGTCGGAGACGATGACCCCGCGCTGGCCCAGGAGAGCACGATCGCACAGATGCGGAGGCTTCTCACCATCCCGAATCCGAGGCTGCGGACAAGGCCCGCCCAGGGTGAGTGGTCCGCGATCGAGGTCGCCGGCCACATCCTCGACGCGGAGATCGTCTACTCGGCTCGTTACCGCTGGATCCTTGCCCATGACGAGCCGGAGCTGATCGGCTACGACCAGGATCGCTGGGTCGAGCGGCTGGGCTACCAGGACGCCGAGCCGAACGACATGGCGGAGCTCTTCGAGCCGCTTCGGCGAGCCAACGTGGCCCTCTGGCGAAAGACGCCTTCTGGCGATCGAGCGCGCGTCGGTATGCACCGCGAGCGCGGCCCGGAAAGCTTCGAGCTCTCCTTCCGGCTGGTCTGTGGTCACGACCGCTTACATCTCCGCCAGGCCTGGCAGACCCTGGAAGCCACTGGTGCAGCCGATGCCGCGTAGACGTCAGGACGACCGCAGCCCGGGAGACGCCCGGCAGCCCTACAGCGACCTTGGGGGGCCGGAGGGCCGGCATGCCCAGACCCACGACGTTCGGCGCGAGGCGCTCACGAACCCTCGCGGCCCGGAGCCTGAGACCGGTGATTTCGACAGCGACCTCGGGTCCCCCGCCGAAACCTCGACCGGTGGGGGACACGCCGACGAGAGCAGTGCTGCGACGGCTGACAAGCGTCTCCAGGGCCGCCTGCAGGAGCTCAGCCCCGATGAGCTCTCTCGGCTGTCGGTCCTCGAGGAAGGGGCACGCCTCGACCAGGGAAGCACCTACCTGGACCTGAACCATCTCGAGCGGGGACCGTTCAAGGCGATCGGAGGCCAGGCGGCGGAGCCCGGCAATCGCTACGTCTCCAAACATGACACGGACCACGAGCTCTGGAACCGGCTCGCCGGAAACCGCAAGCCGGAGATCGAGCGGCCCACGCCGGTGGAGTGACCCCGGGCGGCCAACGCGCCTATGGGAGCGTGTCGGAGGATCAGGACTGGGCGATCAGGCCGGCTCCAGGAGCAGCTCGTCCACGTAGCACCACATCCATGTCCCGCCGGACTCCAGTGACTCGACGATTGGATGGCCTGACTCGCGGTGGTGCGCGGTGGCATGCCGATTCGTGGAACTGTCACAGCAGCCGACGTGGCCGCAGTTCATGCACAGCCGGAGATGAACCCATGTCTCGCCCAACCGCAAACAGTCCTCGCAGCCCTGGGCGCTCGGCGTCACCTGTCGGATGGTGTCGACATGGCTGCAGGCGGGCTGGTCAGGCTCGGGAGCAGTCATCGGGCCCAGTCGCCCTCGAGCGGCAGACCAGCGCCCTCCCAGTCCTGCAGGCCGCCCGCGTAGCGGCGGACGTTGGCAAAGCCCGCACCGACGAGCTGGAAGTACGCCCCCACGCTGGCTAGGCAGTCGACGTTGGAGCAGTACACGACGACCTCCTCGTCGGTCTGCAGGGCAGCCAGCATCTCCTCGGGGCTGTTGAAGTGGATCGAGCCGGGGATGTGCTTCGCACGGAACGCCCACTCGGTCAGGGCCATCACCAGCCGAACGTCGTCGCCACGCTCGAGCTTGGCCTTCAGCTCGTCGCGGTCGATGGTTCGGACGGCCCTGGGATCGAGCGCGCGGACGGATCCCGGGCTGCGTGCTGGGCGCTGTTCCATGACGTGGGGATGCTACGTCGGGAACGCGCCGGGCGTCGTCAGATGGCCGCGATCGATCGGGGCATCATGCGCGGCCCGAAGCGCGGAGGCCGCAGTCCAGAGGCTTCCAGCAGGCGGACGACGCGCGCGCGCTGTCCTCGATAAGGTTCGAGGAGCTCCAGCATCCGGGCATCGCTGCCGCGAGCCTCGCCCGCGAGCGCCCATGCCACGAGGTTCGGCACGTGATAGTCGCCGACGCTCAGGGCATCGGGATCGCCGAGCGCCGTGCGCCGCACCTCGGCCGAGGTCCACGGCCCCACCCCCGGGATCAGCTGCAGCCGCGCGTCGGCGAGCGCGGGCCCGAGTGCGGCCGCCTCCTCCAAAAGGTCGGCGTGCCGCCCGATCCGGCGCAGGGTGTCCGCCCGGCGCTTCTCCAGGCCGAGCGGGTGGTAGGCGTGATACGGAAGGGCGCCGAGTGTCTGCGGTGTCGGCGGCAGCCGCAGGTCGACGGGCCCCGGGGCGGCCTCTCCGTAGCGGGCGATCAGCGCACGATAGGCACGACGAGCCTCCGTCCCGGTCACCTTCTGCTCGATGACGGCCGGCACGAGGGCCTCGACCACGACTCGCGTCCGCGAAAAGCGAAGGCCGCGCAATCGTCCGGCGAGGGCGCGCAGCAGGGGCTGGGTGGGTCGTAGCGCGGACGGTTCGTCCTCCGCGCCGAGAAACGCCGGCAGGCCCTCCAGGAGCCAGGCAGCGCCCGGGCCCCACGCCTCCGCGTCGATGGCCCTGCCCACGACGGAGAGTCGGATGGTCGCGGGTCCCAAGGGTGTCCTGGTGGCGCGCCATATGCCATGGCGGTCGAAGCGCAGGGTCGGATCCCCCGCGCCATGGGCGAGCGGTCCAAGCGTCAGTGGGAGATCGAGCGCAAATCCGGGTCGGAAGGTGGTTGCAAGCGGGCGCGCGTCGCTCCGGGCTCGGGCAGTCACCGGCATAGGCTAGCCTGCGCGCGATGCGCTTCACGTACCCCGACGGCGAGATGGAGACGGCCGCGTCGATCGGGGCCGTCACGGACCGATCGGTTCGTCTCTGGATCCGCGCACCGGACGGGCGGCCGCGATTGGCAGAGCTGCGCGTAGGGGACGGCGCAGGAACCTCGGCGACGGTGGAGCCGCTGCCCGACCACGATTGGGTGGGGGCGGTCGAGCTCGAGCTGGCCGCGCCGGCGCCGGACCAGCCGTTCGTCGTCGAGGTGGACGGCCGGCGCCTGGCCGGGCGGCTCGCACCTTCGCCCGGCTCCAGGGAGCCCTTCTTCTTCGCCTTCGGCAGCTGCAACGAACCGTTCGAGCAGCCGATCGACGGCTCGGTCGAGTACAACGCGAACGCGCCGATCTACGAGCAGATGACCGGGGTCCTGCGCAGGCACGAGGCTCGCTTCGTCGCCCTGATCGGCGACCAGGTGTACAGCGATGCCCTGCCGGAGCTCGACATTCGACACCAGGCAGAGGGGAGCCGCGAGACACCCAGTGCCGAAGACCTGCTGGAGACTTATCGGCACCTCTACCGCGGCTACTTCAACGTGCCGGGGTTTCGCGCGCTCCTGGAGGAGTTCCCCACCTACATGACGTGGGACGACCACGACATCTTCGACGGCTGGGGATCGCACCTGGAGCCCACCGAGTTCGACCGCCAGTTGTTCCGCGCGGCGGATGGCGCGTACCGCGAGTACCAGCACCTTCGCAACCCAGGTACGGCGGCGGACGATGCGGCGCCGTATGACTACCGGTTCTGGTTCGCCGATGTGGGCTTCTACGTGCTGGATCTGCGCGGCGTACGCGATTACGAGTCGGGCGTCGTCATCGGTCCCCGACAGTTCGAACGCCTCGATGATTTCCTCGCGCAGGCCACGGATCGAGGTACGTCGACCATCTTTGTCGCGGCAAGCGTGCCGGTGGCGCACTTCTCTCCGCGCCTCGTGCAGCTGCTCGAGGGAATTCCCCTGCGAGGTGCCGCCGACGTACGGGACCGCTGGTCCTCGTCGCCGTTCGATGCCGAGCGAAACGCGCTGCTCGAGCGGCTTTTCGAGTGGCAGGCTGCGGCTCCTGGCCGCCAGGCGGTGATTCTCTCGGGCGACGTCCACGTCGGGGCTGCCTTCCGCCTCCGAAGGCGGGGCGGCAGGGGGACGCTCCTGCAGTTCACCAGTAGCGCGCTGGCCACGCCCGGCGGGCTCATGCACTCAGCCGCCAACCGGCTGGGAACCGCGCTGGTGAACTGGGGCGAGGCGGACCTGCGGGCATCCCTGCTGGCCTTGGAGACGCGCAACAACTTCGGCGTGGTGCGCGTCCGCCCGCTGCGCGAGGGCGGGCACGCGGTGGCCCTGCGCCTGTACGGCTTTGATCCCCGGGCCGGGAAGGTGTCGACGCAGGCGGGCGCGGTGGGCCGTCCCACCGACTGATCTCGCTCCGCGGGGCCAATGGCGGCACCCCGTGCTAGCCTCGAACCGTATGACCCAGCGTGCCAGACCCAACCAAGAACCTGAATCCGCCCGGTCCGGTCGACTGGGCGAGACTGCGCCTGTCCGGGACGAAGGCGCGGTCGTTTCGGTTGAGCGTCGGACAGGCAGTGACCGACGCCGCGGCGAAGACCGGCGCGTGGGCGACGAACGAGGGATTGGCGAAGGCCGGGGCCCGTCGGCAAACGCCCTCGCACACATGGCGGCCTCCGTTGCCTCATCGGTGGCCGGCGTAGCGG
>JACDFU010000117.1 GCA_013815585.1 Chloroflexota bacterium | reverse complement strand
CCGCCCGATGGACTCGTTCCTCCTGTGCCGAGACCCACGGCTTGTCGACGCCAATCTCGCCGATGATGCCCGGACGGATGCCGGTCGCGCCGACGCCCAGCTCGAACTCGGCGACGATCACCTCGGCGAGCTCCTCGACCGAGCGGCGGTCGATGAGTGCCTCGGCCGGGTAGTACGCGCCCCGATACCAGCCCGAGCCCATGACGACTTTGAGGCCTGTTGCCTCCGAGAGGCGGCGGAGTCGCTCCGGGTCGCGGCCGATCCCCGGCACCGTCACGTCGACCAGGCAGGTGCCGCCGAGCTCGCTGAAAGCCTGCAGTTCGGCGCCGATGATCTCCTCGTCCGAGGTCAGCTCCCAGTAATCCCAGCGGCTCGGGATGTGCCAGAGCTGACATGACGTGTGCTCGTGCGGCAGCGTGAAGCTGATCTCCTCGGCAGAGACATCGCCAGTGACCGTCCGAACGAAGGCTCGAGTCACCGCGTCGGTCCGCCCGCCCTGGCTCAGACCGTGACGCGCTCGGCGTCCTTGTAGACCAACTCCACGCGCCCCGCCAGCCCGTCGAAGTCGAGCGGGTCACCGCGCACGACGACCAGGTCCGCTCGCTTGCCTGGCTCGAGCGTCCCGAGCTCCTCCCCCAGCCCCATCAACTCCGCCGCGTTTCGCGTCGTCGCGACGAGGACCTCCGCGGGCTCCATCCCACCCTCCGCCATCAGCTGAAGTTCCCGAAGGTTTTCGCCGTGCGGCGTGACGCCACTGTCGGTGCCCATCGCCACGCGCACGCCTGCCGCCACGGCCCTGCGGAAGGAGTCGCGATGCGTGTCGATCACCGCCCGCGCCTTGTCGACCATGGCGGCTGGAATGGAGGCTCCGGCATCCGCCGCAGCCACGACGCCGGTAGGAGCGACAAGGGTGGGCACGAGGTAGGTCCCGCGCTCCAGCATAAGCTCGATTGCTTGGTCGTCCAGGTAGACCCCGTGCTCGATGGACCGAATCCCGGCCCGGACCGCCGCCTTGATGCCGTCGGTCGCCTGCGCATGGGCCATCACCCAGACCCCTGCCGCGGTCGCCTCCTCGACCAGGGCTTCCAGCTCCGCGTCGCGGAAATGGGCGTGATGCGGCTGGTCTCCCGGCGAGAGCACGCCACCCGAGGTGGCGACCTTGATGACGTCCGCTCCGTGCTGGACGAGGCGGCGCACGACCCGGCGCATCTCGTCCGGACCGTCCACGATCGTGTCGGGGACGCCGGGATGCGAGGCGATCAGGGGCAGGCGGGCGCCCGAGGGAAACCAGGTATCACCATGGCCGCCGGTCTGGCTGATCATGCCGAGCGAGATCTGCAGCCGGGGCCCGGGCGTGAGGCCCTCGGAAACCGCCTGCTTGACTCCCAGGTCGGCGCCGCCCGCATCGCGGATCGTGGTGATCCCGGTTGCCAGCGTGGCGCGGAGGTTCTTCGCGGCCTCGAAGAACTGGTAGGAAAAGGGCGTCTGCACCATCCGCCAGATGTCCACGTGGCTGAGGGTGATGTGCGTGTGGCAGTCGAATAGTCCGGGCAGGACCGTGCGGCCTGTGACGTCGACCTGCTCGTCGCCATCGAGGCCTGATCCGACCTTCGCGATGCGACCGTTCTCGACGGCGATATCGGCTTCGGCGATGTCGGCGCCGGTGCCATCGAAGAGCCGACCGCCAGAGAACACGATCCGCGTCATCAGCCCACCTCCCGTTGGAGGTTGCATCTTCGCGCATGCCATGATTCCGCGAATGGCCGTTGAACCGCAGGTGCCTTCCGCGACCACGATCCACCTCGTTCCGCACACCCACTGGGACCGGGAGTGGTATGAGCCGTTTCAGATCTTTCGCATGCGCCTGGTCGATCTCGTCGACCAGGTCCTCGACCAGCTCGACGCCGATCCAGGGTTCCGCTTTACGCTCGATGGGCAGCTGGCGACTGTGGACGACTACCTCTGGATCAGGCCGGAGGCGGAGCCGCGAATCCGTCGCCTGGTCGAGGAGGGCCGGCTCGCCATCGGTCCCTGGCAGATCCTGATGGACGAGTTTCTTGTCTCAGGCGAGACGATCGTCCGCAACCTGGAGCTCGGGCGGCGGCGCGCCAGCGAGCTTGGCGGTGCGATGGAAATCGGCTACCTGCCGGACATGTTCGGCCACATCGCACAGATGCCCCAGATCCTCCGGCGGGCCGGTATCTCCCACGCGGTCGTCTGGCGAGGCGTGCCACAACAGATCGACCGGCACGCCTTTGCCTGGTCCAGTCCCGACGGCTCTACCGTGCGTGCGGAGTACCTCGTCGACGGGTACGGGAGCGGCGCATTCCTTTTCCTGATCCCCGACCGGGCGCCGGCCCGTGTGGCGGCGTTTCGGCATGCCATGAGCGCCTTCTATGGAGACCGCTCGCTTCTCGCGATGTATGGCACCGACCATGCGCTTCCCGCGGCAAACCTCCGGGAGCTCGTCAACGAGGTCAATCAAAGCTCCGACGAGTACGCGATGCGGGTGGCAACGCTCCCCGAGTACATCACCGCCGTAGCCGATGGCTGGGGAACCGAAGCCGCCGATCCGGGCGGGCCGGAGCGCTCTCGCTGGAACGGCGAGCTTCGCTCGAGTGCACGGGCAAATCTGCTGATGAATGTCACCTCGGCACGCATCGACCTCAAGGCCGCGGCGGGCCGAGCAGAGCGAGCGCTCGAGCGAATCGCGGAGCCGCTCCACGCGTTGTACGCCACCGAGTGGCCGGCCACGCTCCTTGCCATCGCCTGGCGCAAGCTCATCGACAACTCAGCGCACGATTCGATCTGCGGCTGTTCGGTTGATCCCGTCGTCAGCCAGGTCATCAGTCGGTACGACGAAGCAGAGCAGATTGGGCAAGGCACGGCGGCACGCGTCGTACGAAAGCTGGCGGCCGCCGTCCCGATACGTGGAACTGTCGTGGTCAACCCCAGCCCGGCCGCCCGGACGTCCTACGTGGAGCTTGTCGCACCGATCCCCGACGACTGGCCGGAGGTCGCGCTCGAGCTGCCCGACGGTCGACGAGTCGCCACGCAGGAAGTTGCCCGGAATCACCCGCTGCTGCATCGGCGCGAGATGTTGGGACGCGAAATTTCCCAATATGTTCGCCTGAGGCTCCACGGTCGCGAGCTGTTCGGACGGCACCTCAATGGGATCAGCACTGAAACAGTCGACGGCGTTCCCGGGCTGACGCTCCTGGTGGATGACATCGATGACCCGCCCTGGCTCGACACGGAGGAGATTCGCACGGCCATCGACGTAGCCTCGATGGCGGCCCCTGATGCGACCTGGCGCGTGGCCATCCTCGCGACGCCGCGCCGAACGATCGGCACCGTCCTGCCCGTGCCGGCGCTCGGCTGGATCGGCGTGCGTGCCGTCGAGGGGCATGGAGAGCTGGCCTCAGCGGTTCGCGCGACGCCGCGAGGCCTGGAGAACGACCAGATCTCGGTGGAGGTCGCGACCGACGGAACCCTGCGACTCTCGGCCGGGGAGGCAGCCGTTGGGGGGGTTGGCCGGCTGGTCGATGGCGGCGAGCGAGGTGATACCTACAACTACGGTCCGCCCCCGGTGGACGTCGTGGTCGACGCTCCGCGGGAGGTGCAGGTTGAGCACCTGGCCGGCGGACCAGTGAGCGGCGCGATCGCCGTCCGACGCACGTATGACTGGCCGGTTGGCCTCACCAGTGACCTCGGCTCACGGGATTCGGAGACCCTCCGAACTGAGGTGGTCACGCGCCTCGAGCTCCGCGCCGGCGAGCCATTCGTGCGCCTGCACCTGGCGTTCGAGAACCGCAGTCGTGACCATCGCCTGCGCTTCCACGTGCCTCTCCCAAGGCGGGCGTCGGTCTCGGCGGCCGAGGGCCAGTTCGCGGTCGTCGAGCGTGGCCTGGAGATCGAGGCGGGGCACGGGGAGACAGCCCAGCCCGCGTTCCCCGCGCGTGGCTGGGTCGACGCAGGCGGTGTGGCCGTTCTGCTCGACCACATCCTGGAATACGAGCTCGTGGACGGCGGCCGGGAGCTGGCCCTGACGGTCCTGCGGTCCACCGGGCTCATCAGCCGCAACGACCATCCGTACCGAGAAGACCCGGCAGGGCCGGAGTATGTCGTTCCCGACGCGCAGTGCCTGGGTCCCTGGGAGGTCGGCTTCGCGATCTACCCCCATGTCGGCGACTGGCGAGAGGCCAGGGTCCCCTCCCAGGCGGAGCAGTACCAGCATCCCTTCCTGACCGCGGCCGGCGCCAACAGGAACGCCGGAGCACCGCTGCTGGAGCACGAGGGGCTACGAATCGAAGCCGACGACGTGGTCATGTCCGCGCTGCACCGTCGCGGCGACTGGCTCGAGCTGCGCCTCGTCAACCTCGGGCACGACCATGGCGAGGCGGCGCTCCGCGGGCCGTTCGAAGAGGCTCGTGCTGCGGACATCCTGGGGCAGCCCGGGCCCGAGCTGCAGGTCGGCGATGGACGCTTGAACCTGACGCTAGGCCCGGCGGAGATCCGGACGATCCAGCTGCGCTAGCGCTCCAGCTGCGCTGACGCTCCAGCTGGCTCGAGCTCCGCCACGACGGGCCAGTGATCCGAGGCGTCTCCCGCCTCGCGGACCACGCGGCACGAGAGCACGTTCATCCCGCGAACCAGGATCTGGTCGATGGGTAGGGAGTCGCAGGACTCGCGCCGCGGATCCGTGATCGGTACGCCAACGGCGCTGAAGGCATCGGCGAGACCGCTTCGGAGCGGCTCCAGGTCCGCTCGGTGCATCGGCGCGTTCAGGTCCCCCATCAGGATGAGCGGCCCTTCGAGCTCGAAGATCACCTCGGCGATGCGCCCGGCCTGGCGTTGTCGCTGGCCCGACCCGACATGGGTTAGGTGAGTGGAGAGCAGATGGAGGGGTAGCTCCGCTTCCCAGTCCACCTCGCAACGGACGAGGCAGCGCGCCTCGCGGGCGCCGGTGGGCGCCGCGCTGTAGGCAACTCCTGCCAGGTCCAGGTCGCTGTCGACGGGCTCACCAGCTCGTCATCGGCGGCCGTCGGAAGCCCGATCGTCCGGGACGACTGGATCGGCAGGCGCGAGAGGAGGGCGTTGCCCCAGAAGGAGGCACCTATCCGGTCACCGCTATCGGGATCCACGATTGGAAAGTGCCCCACCGCGCCGTAGCGGCTCTCGAGCCCCGTGAGCCGGCTGAGCTCGGCAGCCATGTCCAGGACCACCCCGTCGATCGTGCTCAGCGCGACCTCCTCGAGCGCGACGACATCGGGCTCCAGGGCCGCGACGACCTGGCCAAGGCGCTCGAGTCGCTCCCGATCGACCTGCCGCCACCAGGTGGGCGGGAAGGGACCGGGCCCGATCGCCGCCCGGATGTTATAGGTGACGACCCTCAGCACGCCGCCACGCGTCGCGGCGACGGCAGGTCGCCGCTACTTGACCGAGCCGGCGAGCAGGCCCTGCACGAAGTAGCGCTGGAGGCTGAAAAAGACGAGCAGCGGAACGGTCATCAGGATGAAGGCGCCGGCCGCCAGCAAGTGCCATTCCGAGCCATACGTTCCGAGCAGCCCGAGGATCTGCCTCGTAAGGGGCCAGTTGCGGCCGTCCTGGACGAAAACCAGCGCCATGAGCAAATCGTTCCAGACCCACAGGAACTGGAAGATCCCGTATGCCGCGATTGCCGGCACCGAGAGCGGCAGCACGACCGTTCGGAAGATATTGATGTCGGACGCGCCGTCGATTCGAGCCGCCTCGATCAGGTCACGCGGCAGCGTGATGAAGAAGTTCCTCAAGAGGAAGATACCGAAGGGCAGCGCGAAGGCCGTGTGGGCCAGCCAGATCGCGCCGTAGCCACGCAGCAGGCCCACGCCCGTCGTCTCGTCCAGGATCCGGAACAGTGTCAGCACGGGGATGAACGCCACCTGGACGGGGATCATCAGCAACGTAATGACGAGCAGGAACAGCGTGTCGCGGAACGGAAAGCGCAACCACGAGAACGCATAGGCCGCCATGCAGCAGAGCAGCAGCGGAAGGATCGTGGACGGGATCGAGATCCAGAGCGTATTGATGAAGGCGCTGAGCATCCCCTGCGCCTGCAGGACGGACTCGTAATTTTCTAGCGTGAAACGGAACCTGCCCAGGTCCCACCAGCCGGAGCTCTGGATGTCGCTCCGTGGACGAAATGAGGTCACCAGGAGCCCGATCGATGGAGCCAGCCAGACGAGCCCCACAAGGGCGAGTCCGAGGTGGATGGGCGCCTTGTTGAGCATTCGGAGGATTCGCTCGCTCAGCGTCCGCGCCGGCGTCTCGACCGCCGGGCCCGAGAGTGCGTCGATCTGCTGTGCCATCTAGACCACCGCCTCGCTGCGGAACCGCCTGATGTTGAAGGCCATCACCGGGATGAGAATGAGCAGCATGATCACGGCGACCGCGGCCCCCTTTCCGAACAGGCCCCCGGCGAACGCCTCGGTGTACATCGTGAAGGCCATCACACGGCTGGCCGTGCCCGGCCCGCCGGCCGTCATCACGAAGATGAGGTCGAAGAGCTTCACGACATTGACGACGAGGGTCACGGCGAGCACGGACATCGGGAGGCTGACCATCGGGACAATGATCCGGAAGAAGATCTGGCGCTCCGAGGCGCCGTCGACGCGCGCCGCCTCGATGATCTCGGTGGGAATGCCCTTCAGCGCCGCGGACAGGATGACGGTCGCGAATCCGACCGATCCCCAGATGCCCACCGCGATGATCGCGTAGTTGACCAGGTCCGGGTTACCGAGCCAGGCAACGGGACCCGCACCGACCGTTCCGATGATCGCGTTCAGCAATCCCTGCGTGGGGTTCGGCGAGTACACGAAGGTCCAGATCACGGCCAGGGCCGTCGCGGCGATCGCCATCGGCAGGAAGACGACGGCCTTGATCAGCGCTTCATAACGGACGCGGCCCGCCATGACCGCGATGATCAGACCCAGGGCGAGAACGATGCTGACGTAGAGGATCAACCAGAGCAGGTTGTTCCACATCGCGCCTGACGGCGGGAAGGTGCTCAGGTTGATGAACGCCGGATCTCGCAGAAATAGCTGCTCGTAATTCCTGAGACCGACCCACTCGGTGAACTCGCCGTTTCGGCCACGGTTGAAGCTCAGCAGGACTGTGTAGATCGTGGGATAGACCAGGAACACGATCACCAGGATCGCGGCGGGCAGGAGGAAGACGAGGGAACTCCAGTTCGTTCCCTCGCCCCAGCTGCGCCGGCCGCGAGACGAACCGATCGCCCCCGAGGCGGCGGTCATGAGCCCTCCTTTCCCGGTTGTCAGGGGGTGCGGGAGTCGCCTCCCGCACCCCGCGGCTCAGGCTCCAATGAGCCTTGCCGTTACTCGTTCTCCCAGCCGAGGGCCACCTGCTGCTGGAACGTGTCCAGCAACGGGCCAACGTCCTTGCCGCGCAGCGCGTCCTGGACGAGGAACCCGAGGTTCGCCTGGGACGCGGGGAGCAGGTCCGATCCGTCGTAGCGGACGTCGTCGGCGCCGGCGAGCTGCTCGGACTCACGCGTCGTCAGCTCGTTCGGATAGCCCGTGACACCGCTGACCGGCGAGATGACCGCGCCCGTCTCGATCCAGACCTGACCGGCCTCCGGCGTGGCGATGAACTCGATGAGCTCCTTGACGCCGGGCTTGTCGGTCAGCGCTCCGACGACGTCGCCGCCGAAGGTGACCGGGTTGCCCTCACCGAACGAGGGGAATTCGAAGAAGTCGATCGTCGTGCCGATTTCGAGCTGGTCGTTGACATCTACGAGAGCGATCCCTCCAACGAAGCCACCCTCGTAGTACATCGCTGCCTGGGCATCGGGCTTGAAGACCTGGCCGATCCCGCTCACGAAGTCGGTCCCGAGCGCGCCATCGATGCCGCCGACGACGTTGTCCTCGCTCAGCACGGTGGTCAACTCGGTCAGCGCGTCCTTGACCGACTGATCGGTCCAATTACCTTCAGCGCTGAACAGCTTGTCGTAGGCCTCGACGCCCGCCTGGCGGATGTAGATGCTCTCGAACCAGTCGGTCAGGGTCCACTCGCTTGAAGGCGAGCCACCCGCTCCGAGCCCGAGGGGTTTGATGTCGCCGGCCTCGCGGATCTCGTCCACGAGCGCCTTGAAGCCCTCCCAGTCGTCCGGGGGCTCGACGCCGAGCTCCTCGAAGACGTCCGGGCGGTACCAGATGGTGCTCTTGCTGTTGTACTTGGCCGGCAGGGCGTACTGTTCGCCGTCCACCTGACCGGCCTGCAGGAAGCCGGCCGGATAGGTGCCTTCAAGTCCGGACGTGTCGATCCCGAGATCAGACAGCTTCTTGAGGTTGCCGGCCTTGGCAAAGCGGCGGAGGGAGCCGATCCCCGGGATGACGGCGATGTCCGGCGGGTTGCCGCCGGTGATACGGGTCTGCAGCACCTCGGCATACTTGTCCCGGACGCCTTCGTAGCGGACGGTGTTACCCGTCTCCTGCTGGTAGGCGCAGAGGACTGCCTGGAAGGCTTCCAGCTCGCTGCCACCCCAGAGGGAGGTCACGACGACCTCGTTGCCGGTTGGGGCGTCACCCTCGCACTTCAGGTCGACGACCTCGGGCGTCGGCAGGGGCGACGCGCCCGTGGTAGCGCCCTCGGCCGGCGACGCAGCCC
>JACDFU010000015.1 GCA_013815585.1 Chloroflexota bacterium | reverse complement strand
GTAGAATGCTAGCAACGGCTCGGACGGTCACCGGCGGCTCCGGGCCGTGGTTCGTCTCGTGACTGAAGCCGCTCGAGGACCCGATTTTCGCCGAGTAGGCTACTCGGAATTGCCCCAGCCGCCGTTGGCGGGTCCCGGCGGCAGCGCCGGTGCGTCCTGCGCCTCCAACGCGATCGCTTCCACCCATGCCGGCTCTGCAGCCGCATCGAAACCCGGAAGGCTCTGTCGGAAGGCACGCGTCGGTGCGAACGACGCACCCTCCAGCCGGACGTAGCCACACGCTGGGCGAGCGGTGGGGGGCTGCCAGACGATCACCCGCACATCATCGACGTCCATCGACACCGCCGTGCCGCGGGTCGGCGCGAGCCGCAGGTAGGGCTCAGCCGCGACGCCGTTCTCCGGGACCTGGAGATCGACGCGGAAGGTCTGCCATTCATCGGTCACCGGCAGGTCGACGATGGTCTGCTGCTGGGACGTACCAATCGTGTCGTTGTACCAGCTCATCTGCTGCGTCGCGTCCGCGCCCCGGGTGCCGCGCGCCGCCAACAGGACGCTGATCGGATCGCCCGCCCGCACGAGCAGCCGATGGAGCGGGGTGAGGATGATCTCCTGGCTGTCGCCCCCCGCGCGCTTCAGCCGGACGCCCAAGCGTCCGGTCGCCGCCGCATCCGCGAGGAGCTCACGGTCCGGGTTGGGATCGACGAGGTTCCAGAGCTCGCCGCCCCCCTCGACCTCGTCGGCCGTGTCGTCCTCGAAGCTCCCCGTCCATGTCTCGTCGAGGCCGACGAGCGCCCGTTCGGGAGGCGAATCGACGCACGCACCGTCAAGGTTGAGGATCGGCCGTGCATCGGTCGTGGGGGCCTCCGGCACCGCAACGGTCGCGGAGGCAGGGGCCGGCGCCAGCATCAGGGCGCCATCGTCCACGACCCACGGGCCGTCGCTCAGCGACTGGCCCACGCGCGCCACCCAGTCGGCGTCGCTGCCGACGATGCCCACCGGTCGGTAGCCGCGTAGCATGATCGGCTCGACGTACGCGTCGATGACCTCGCCGGCCCGAACGTCAACTCGCAGCACGTATGACGCGAACGTGGGCCAGACCGTCTGGTCGAAGAGCAGGTTGCCCATCGTCCACGCGGTGAGGCCGCCTGGGCCGGCCGGAAGGCCGCCCACGACATGCGGGTGACCGTCGATCACTAGGCCGGCACCCGCCTCCCTTGCCAGCCTCGACAAATGCGTGATCGAGTCGGACGGCTCGCGAACGTACTCGAATCCCCCATGGATCATGGCCACCACGAGGTCCGCGTCGGCGCGGGCCGCCTGGATCGCGGCCGTGATGGCCGCGTCCTCGCACGCGGCTGCGCCGGCCTTCGACGCGCCGGCCACGTAGGTGAGCGGGTGCTCCACCCCGGTGATGGTGGTGCACGCCACCACGGCGATGCGCTGGCCGCGCACCTCGCGGATCGCCGGTCGCCACGCCTCGTCGACGTTCATGCCGGCGCCGGCGAAGTCGCTGGCCGCGTAACCCGCATCCAGGAGGGCCTGTCGGGTCGAGGCCACGCCGGCATCCAGCGCGTCGTAGAGGTGGTTATTGCCGAGTCCCACGATGTCGACGCCCGCCTCACGCAGGGCGACCGCCGCCTCGGGCGCACTGCCGAACACGAACTCCTTGGTCGGATGAAAGCGGTCGGGTCGTGGCCCGCGGGGATCGACCCACGGGTCGGCGATCAGGGGCGTCTCGAGATTGACGATCGACAGGTCAGCATCGGCCAGCATGGGAGCGACACCGTCGAGGAGGCGCAGATGCTCGTCGGTGCTGGCGCCCGGCCGCAACAGGCCGTCGGAGCGGTCGCCGTCGTCGTTCTGGTCGTAAAAGCGGCGACCGAACATCACGTCCCCGCCGAAGAGGAGCCGCACCGTCTGACCATCGTCCACCAGGAGCCGGATCAGCGTCTCGTCGCCGGCCTGTGCGGCACGCGTGCGCGACAGGTACCCACGTCGCGTCGCCGTCACCCAGCCTCCTCGAACCCGCGAGGCAATGACAAACCGGCCATCCAAACCGGTGGCTGCCGACCCGCCGCCGGAGAAGGTGACGGTGACGCCGGGGATCGGTTCGCCGTCGATGTCGACCACCCGCCCGACCATCTCAGCGGAGGGATTGGTGAGCCACCACGTGCCGACCGCGACACCGATCAGCACGACGATCCCGGAGACAACCAGCAGGAAGCGTCGGCGACGGAGCATCTGGACCGTCAGGGCTGCCGAATGGCGCGGAAGGCCTCGGCCCAGTAGCCGGAGCCATCCAGGACCGATGCGCCACCCGCGTCCCCAATCGTCGGGCCGTGAGCCGTACGCCGACTGCTGACGAACCGGGCATGCCCGGCCCCATCGAGGCCGACGTAGATGCCGTCATGGTCGATTGCGCGGCCGTCTCGGTTGCTGGCGTCGAAGAAGACGAGGTCGCCGGGCCGCAGCGTGTGGAACGACGTGAGGTGGCTGCCCTTGTCCCCGACGACCAGATGACCGGCTCCCGAGTTCAGCTGTTCGTCCGCGACACGGGGCAGCTTGTCCGACGCCGAGTCGAGGCTCATCGGCATCCCGAGTCGGTATCCGAGCCCCATCCGCACGAAGCCGGAGCATCAAGTGACCCGATCTCCTCCGGCTCGGGTGGATCGACCTCGGTCCCGTGCGTCCACTGGACGCCCAAGGAGTCGTTGAAGTGCGCACGCGGATCGGGACCGTACGACGCGTCGCCCGCGATGGGCAGCCCACCCCGCACCTGGTCCGGCGCTCCGGTGATGTACTCGAATGCGACGGCGAGCACGTCTGGCGACGTGTCGGCCAGGGCCCACCTCAGCCAGCTTGCGTCGGACGCGTCGAAGCTTCCGTCATACGGCTCCGCGAGCAGGCGCCCGGATGGGTCCTCGGTGACCTGGGCGTCGAGGCTGGGTTCGGTCCATATGCGCGAGGGCCCCATCTTCCGCACCGTCCGTCCGCCGTCGGTCAGCTCCGCGAGCAAGATCCCGGAGCCGTGGCGGACCTCGATGCGGATTGAGTCGCCGACCCGCGTGGCCGTCCACTCCGGCCTGCTGTCTCGACTTGTCGACCACACGGCGCCGCGCAGCGCCACGAGCACGGGGGGGCGAGAGCGGCCAGGAGGAGGCGCTGGCGAAACATGCCACGCCAGCGTACCGCTCCCGGTGCTGGAAGGTCAGGGCCGACGAACCGCGCGGAAAGCGAGGGCCCAGTAGCCGAAGCCGTCGAGGACCGACGCCCCGCCGACGTCGCCGACGGTCGGGCCGTCTGCCATCCGTCGGCTGCTTATGAACCTATGAAGTCCCTGCGCATCGCGCCCGACGTAGATTCCGACATGGTCGATCGCCGGGCCATCGACTGTGGAGGCGTCGAAGAAGACCAGGTCGCCGGCGCGCAAGTTGTCGTAGGAGGTGAGCCGGTGGCCGGAGTTCGCGACCATAAGGCGGCCCGGGCCGCTGGCCAGCTGATCGGATGCGCGCCGGGGAAGGGCGCCGGCTGACGCGCCGATGCTCATCCGCATCCCGAATCGGTAGCCGAGCACCATCCGCACGAATCCGGAGCAGTCGAGCGATCGCAGCTCCGCGGGCTCCGGGGCATCGATGCGCGATCCGTAGGTCCAGGCCACGCCGAGGAAGTCGTTGAAGTCCGCCCCGGCCGCGACCCCGTACCGCGCGTCGCCGGCGATGGCCAGTCCCGCCTGGGACAGCGATGGGGCGCCGCTGACGTACTGGAACGCCACGGCCAGGATGTCGGGCGACCGGTCGCCCAGGGCGGCGGCGACCCACGCCGCATCGGCCGCATCGAAGATGCCGTCATAGGAGGTCGGCAGGAGCCGCACCCAGCGGTCGGTACCGATGCCGGTAGCGGAGCCGGCCTCGGTCCAGCTGCGAGCGGGTCCCGCGAGGGTGACCGTCCGCGCACCATCGGTCAGCTCCGCGAGGAGGGTGCCAGCCGCGTCGCGGACCTCGGTGGGGTCTGGCCCGCCCATCCGCGTCGTCACCCAGCCCACCGTGGCGCGCTCGGGGCCGGCCGAATCGCGGTCAGAAGACGGGACCGAGGCTGCCGAGGCGCGACCGAACCCCGCGGCGAGCAGCGCGATGCCCGCCACGATGGGCACGACCCGCAGGCGCCTGAAATGATGGGGCACGGTTGAAGACCTCGATGCTGGTGGGCCCGAGCGAACTGTTCGTGGCCCGCATCGAGCATCCGGCAGGCACCACACGCTGGGTATGGGTCGATAAACGATGAGGCACGGTACATTCGGCTGCGAACGCGCCATCCGCTGCCACCCGTCACCGCGTTGTCGCCAGTCGGGACCCGGCGATGCTACGGTGCGGTGACGATGGACAGTCCTCCGCGCGCCGAACGCGACCGCCGCACCCGGCGCCAGGGCATCGGGCGATTCGCGCCGACCGATGCCAACGCGATGACCGGCGACCCAGAAGACACCCTCGCCCACCTCATGCTGCTCGCCACCGGTGCGCTGGAGCTCTCGATGGCGTACGTCGCCGTGTCCGATGGCGAGAGCCTCGTCTTCGTGGCGCACGACGGTCTCCCACCCGAGGTCGCCGGGCGTCACCAGATGAGCGCCACCGGGTCGCTGTCACGACGTGCCCTCGACCAACGCGCGCCGGCCCTGGCCAACGCCGCGGACGAGCTAAAGGGCTCGCCCGAAAGGAATGTCCTGCGACTCGCGGCCCACATCGCGATTCCGCTCGAGATGCCCGACGGCGACCTGATCGGCACTTTGTGCGCCGGGACGACCGGTGACCATAACTGGACGGATCGCGACGTCGAGCTGCTCACCCACATCGCGGCGGCGGCGACGCTCGTCCTCCGCAACCGTGACGCGATCCACCGCACGGAGGCGACCGCCGACCTGCTGCGCAGGATGCGCGAGCCGATCGCGGAGCTCACTGACCACATGCGGACCCTGACCGCCCTGGTCGAGGACAGCGATGATGGTCGGATCCGTCGCTTCGCCGCGCTCGCCGCGCAGCGGGTCAAGGTGGTTGACGAGCTAATGGGCGAGGTGAACGCGGCCACCCGGCGCGCTCAGGAGCTACCCCCCGGAAGCGCGCGCCGTGCCGACCTGCTGGAGGTGGTGCAACGCAGCCTCGCCAGCGCGCGCGCCGCGTCCGGGACGAAGCATGCCTACATCGATACCCCGGCCGAGGAGGTCACCGTCGCGGGCGACCCGGTGGAGATCGAGCAGTCGCTAACGGCACTCCTCGTCTCGCTCATGCACTACGCCGGGGCGGACGACCCCATCCACCTTCGCCTGGCCACGGCCTCGCTGCCCTTCGGGCTCGGGCAGAACGTCAACGTTGCCCGCTTGGACGTGCTGAAGCTGGGCCCCGCCGTGCCCACCACCGAGCTGACTCGGACGGTGGTGCGGTTCCGGGTGGGAGTGTCGCCACAGTTCTCACGATTGCGCATGCGCGGCGGCACCACCAGCGCGGCATCCGGCGTCATTCGGGGGCGTGCGTCCGCGGGCCGGACGGCGTTCCGGATCACCCTCCCCCGTTTCGACGGGGAGCCTCAGAGCAGCTGACGAGCCGCATCCACTAGGTTGGCCGTCCCGAACACGCCAAGCGCCACGATCGCCGCGGCCCACAGCGTTCGTTCTACGCCCTGGCGCTGCATGTCGTTGGCGAGCAGCGCCGGCACGATGAGGATCACGATCGTGAATCCCTGCCAAGGGTGATAGGCCCCGTTGGTCAGCGTCCGAATCGCCAGCTCGCCGCCCCACGCCACGATCGAGCCGACCAAGATCATCGCCGACACCTTGCGACGCCCAAACATTAACAGGTGACGCATCAGGACGAAGCGCACGATCGCGTAGGTGATCAACGCGACCGCGAACGCAAAGCCGATGTCGAGCGGCCGATTGAGCACCAGCGCCAGGTACGCCCCGGTCACGAACCCACCCGAGCGCAACCCCAGGCGGGCGAAGAGCGCGACCCCCAGCACCACCCCGATGATCACCGCCGGAAGGAGCAGCTGGATCGGATAGGCGGTCGTCGACGCCGCCAGCGCCGCAGGAAGGGGCGGCTCGACGGTGAGCGGCGCGATGTCGACCAGCGACACGAAAATGAACAGCACCAGCGCCACCACCGCCGTGGTTGCGAGGAGGGCCACGATGGTGCGCCCCGGACGCTGGCGGAACATGTCGTGAGCCAGGACGCCGGGGACGACGAACCCGATGCCCGAGAGGCCCACCAAGGTCGGGTCGATGGAGCCGATCGCGCGCGCGGCGACAGACGTGGCGGTGAGCAGCGCCAGGCCGACCAACACCTCCACCTCGAACTTGCGGCGCCCATACAGAATCATCCGCCTGGCCAGCAGGACGCTCACTGCCAGGTAGGTGAGGTAGCCGACCATTACCGTCATCGCGACGTGGAGCGGAGCCGGCAGGAAGAGGGCCAGATAGGCCGGCACGATGGCCCCCCCCGAGGTCAGCTGCATGCGCTCGTAGAAGAGCATGCTGACGATGACGCTGACGACCAGAGCCAGCCTGACGATCTCGGTGTGGAAAAAGTAGTCATGCATCGCGTGGGGTGGCGGAGCGGGGGATCCGATGCGTGCGCGCGCGACGGAGCCGTCCTGCACCCTTCGGGAGGCGCAACGGGTCGCGGGACAGCACCAGCTCATCGGTCCGCTCGGCGCCCAGCAGGTGGCCGAAGTACTCGATCAGGAGCTCGGCTTGGTGGGTGTGGATGTTGGCCATCCCGATCAGAACCGCCTCGTCGCCAGGCGTCAGGCGTTCGATGCCCACCAGGATCTGGTCGAGCGCCGGTCCGACGCTGTCGCCCAAATTCGTGATCCGCTCGCTGGGGAAGCCCAGGGCGACCATCTGCCGGGTCACCTGGTCCTCGTAGGCCCCGAAGGTGATGACCTGGTCGACACGCTCC
Organism: Chloroflexota bacterium; assembly: GCA_013815585.1. GTDB lineage: Bacteria > Chloroflexota > Limnocylindria > Limnocylindrales > CSP1-4 > JACDFU01. The sequence continues at coordinate 22,234 of JACDFU010000015.1, read as the reverse complement.
GGGAGGTCGAGCGCGATGATACGCGCAAAGAGCTCGGCCCGGCGGCCGCGATCCGCCCGGTTGTTGACCACCGCGATCACCGTGGAGCCCGGCACGAAGCGTGGCTCCAGCTGGTCGAACGAGAGCAACACGCTCTCGCGATCATTGACCGCAAACAGCGGGATCCACAGCACCTGCTTGGCGCCTACCGCGTACCGATGCAGCCGCACCGCCCCGACGTCCGGCACCGCCTTGCGCATGGCCCGCATGGCCATATCGCGATTGATGCCGAGCTGGCGCGCCACCTCCAGGCCGATGGCGACGTTCTCCCGAAACTCGAGATGCTCGAAACCGGCCATCTCGAGCCCGTCGACGGAGGCCGGATCTGCGTACACCATGTCCGACCCGCGCTTCGCCGCATTGCGCGCGAGCCGTTCACGCAGGTCCGTCCGTTCCTCGGCGGTGATGAGCACGCCGCCGCGCGGGATCGTCAGGCTCAGGGAGTCGGCGATCTCCTCGAGCGTCTCGCCCATCTCCTCCTGGTGATCCATCCGAATGTTGGTGATGATGGTGATGTCGCTGCGGATGAGCTGGTCCTCCGCGTACTGCTGGTACAGCGGGCGCACCGCCATGCACTCGATGACCAGCGCGTCGACTTGACCCACGACGTGCTCCGCCACGACGTCCACCTGCTCGAGGATGGTCGCCGCCCCACGCCGCGAGACGGCGCTCTCGGAGCCGTCCGGCCCGATGACCCGCGCCGCGCTCCCCGTGGTCTTGGCGACCGTGACGAAGCCGCCGTCGCGAAGGATGGCCGCGACCAGCCGAGTGACGGTCGACTTGCCACGAATCCCGTTGACGTGCACCCGGACTGCCAGCTGGTTCATCCGCCGCCGATGCCCGCGCAGCGACGTGTACCAGTAGCCGAGCAGCCCGAGCGTGACCAGGACCAGAAAGATGAGGACGAGGGCCGGTTCGGTCACTAGCCGTTCACGTCTTGGTCCAGTGCGGCGAGGGCGCCCTGCAGCATCTCGTCAGGACCCGGGAAGCGAGACCCGAGCGACACCACGGCCAGCTCCAACGCGATGGCGTCCGCCAGCGATCGGCGTCGACCTTGGGCGCGGTCGATGTAAGGAGTCCTCGAGATCGCCTCCAGGATGCGCCCGGTGGCCACCGCGGCGGCGGTGGCATCGGTCTCGGGAAGAATGGCGCCCATTCGCTCGGCCGAGATCTGGAACGGGACGTCGACGTCGCGCAAAATCGTCTCCGTCGCGCGGGCGGCGGCGCGGATGACGTCGTCTCGGCTGTCTACTTCGAGCGCCGGATCGATGACCGTCACGTCGAACACCAGCAGCGACAGCGGGCGACGGTACGAAACGGCTCGGGCGCCCTCTTCGTCGAGTCGGAGAAGCGCGAGATCCGGCGGCAGCATGCCCAGCGAACCGAAGGCGCCCTCCAGCTCATCGGTCGCTCCCGCCTCCATTGATCGGGAGACGCGCAGGTGGCTGCCGGCCAGGCCGGCGCTCCACCCTGTCCCGACGAGTGCCGCGGTGTAGATTGCCGCGGCGCCGAAGCCGGACGGCACCCACGTGCCGACCACCTGCCTGGCGATGATCACCACCGCGGACATAGCCAGCCCGATGACGAGGCCCACCCAGGCATCCCAGCCCAGCCCCAGGACCAGGGTGACCCCGAGAGCTAAGACGATCAGCAGGCCCTGGGTCGCGTTCTCGGAGAACGCAGCCGCAGTCCCCACCAACCCAATCAGGCCGGTGACCGCGACGAGCAGTGCCGGTCTAGTCCAGGCCGGAGTCGGAAGGCGTATCTTCATCGCGGCGGTTTCCCCAACGTACGGCTGCCAGCGCCGCCAAGACGAGGGCAGCAGCGAGCCCAATTCCTCCGCGGAACAACGGATCCTCCATGAGTTTCGATATGTCCATCGGACCTCCGAGGTACCGGCAGGCGCTCCACTTCGGAGGTAGCGTGCCTTCGGTCGCTGTACGGAGAGGCGTGGGTATCACGGCGCGAGCCCGTGACGGACGGGCACTCTGCGGCCAATATACGCGCCGATCGGAGAATCGCGGTCACTGAGCACTCAAACGCGCGGTACCTGGGCCGCACCTGATGCATAGCCGATCCGCCATCAGGCACGTGGCTCCCGACCATTTTGCAGGGCGAGGATTCGAGATGCCGAATCGACGCAAGTGCGTCGCCATTGGGGCGCGTCGGGCAGCGCACATCCTTCAATCGGCGCGGTGCCTCGTCCCAACCGGCTTCGACCGACTGTCTGTGCAGCATGCCATGGTCCGCCTCAAGCGCGATGCTCGTCACCTCGTCGATCGTGGCCTGTGAATCCGATTCGGAGAACACCTCGCCTAGGAACCAGAGCACAAACGCCCGATAATGGGTGCGCCAGTCAGGCGGTCTCTCCGTCGTGTCGAATGGGAGCTTTCAGCCGGCGAGCGTTAGGATCCCTCGCCGTTCATAGATTGACTCGACACGCGCGGGACGCGGCGCCGTGGCCCGCTCGTGGGCAAGGATGGCGGCGATCGCCACGTCGATCTTGCGCGGGCTAGCCGGATGGTCCTTACGGATGGCGATCCCCCAGCGCGTCTCGCGCAGGCGAGCGTTCGCCACAGCTCGCGCCATGGCCGCGCTGCCATCGTGAGTCAGCTCGCAGGCGACGACTGCGGCTCGGAACGCATCCGCGGCCGGCGCCATGGTCTGGTTGTCTGCGGGACGACGACCACCCGGTCGTCGCCGTACTCCGCGGCCCAGGCCTGGAACTCCGAGTACCACCCGGCCGGATCGAAGGCGAGGGCACGCACGTCGTGCCGTGCGAAGGCGTCGGCGATGCGCGCAATCCACCTCGACCCGCGGCACGTTCGAGAACGGGTCGCGCGGGTCACGCTCCCAGAGGGCCGAGGAGCCAGAGGTGCGGGCGGTCCGCGATCGTGGCGGCCACCAGGGCGGTGTTGCCCCGCGTGGCCGAGCCGTCGAAGCCGATCACTATCGGCGTCCCGGCAGGGACCTCACGTTCGGAATCCGCGGCGACCGCCCACGTCGCGGCCGGAACGCACGCCTCGTCGTCGTCGACCCAACGGTTGAGGTGGTAGCGCTCGAACTCGAACCTCGGGATCTCCGCGAAGCGGGCGACGAGGCGGTCCTCGTCGAGGAAGGCGGCCTCGATCGCGGGTGGCTTCCCGAACGGCGGCACGCAGCTGAGCGGCGTCGTCGAGGTCCCGCTCGTCAGACGCGGCGCGCCAGGCGAACAGGAAGTTGTCGTCTCGGATTTCGCCCGCCTCGAGCTTGCGGCCGTAGGCGAACAGCCGGCCGAGCAGCGTGTCAGGGTCCGAGCCGGCGGTGGTGATGTTGAGCTCCAGCGTGTCGCGGCGCTTGGAGAGGCCGTTGGAGGCGATGAGATGCACCCGCTCCTTGCCGCCGGTCCACTCGTACAGCTTGTCGGCGACGAGGCACGTCGGCCGGGCGCCGTCATTCGTTCCGCCGCGGCGGCGATGCGGCACATGACGCCGGGCTTGCCGTCGCGGGGCAGCATCTCGGTGTCATACGTCTCGAAGTAGGCCGCTAGCGGGCCTTCATTAATCATCGTCCGGGCGGCACCGAACACGAGGTCGGCCTGCTCGAAGGCGGCAGCGGCCACGATGACGAGCGGACTGATTGGAGCGAACGGTCCGGCTAGCTCGGCGATGCCGATGGCGGCGGCCAGCTCGGTCTTGCCGTTGCCCTTCGGCAGCCCGAGCAGCGCGCGCCGCACGACGCGCCGACCGCTCCGGTCGGTCACATACAGCCGCTCGACGAAGTCGCGCGGATAGTGGTGAAGTCTGAAGCGTCGACCGAAGTAATCACCTTCGGCATGGACCAGGTACTTCTCGATCCAGTCGGCGACCATCGCCCCGCGGCTCTTAGTCATGGCTCTGCTCCAGGAACTCCGCGTTGAGGGCATCGAGGGAGCGGTGAGCCTCGCCGAAGGCGACGCCGAGCGCCATGCGCGCCTTCGGGGTGAGGCTTAAGCGATCTTCGAGCTGGCGGATCTCGGCATCGAGGGTCGCGACGAGGCCGACCACCGGGTTGATGCGCGGTTGCCCCATCGACCCCTCAACCACGAGCGCGCGGCGGGAGACGCGATAGGCGCGCTCGCGCTCGTCGAGCAGCGCGAACAGGCGGCGGAGCGCCGGCATGTCGCTCTCCAGGTACGTCGATGACGCCGACGTGCTCGCGGCCGGTTCGCCGTTGGAGCGCGTCCGGGACCTGCTTGCACGCCACACTAGCCAGGTTCACCTGCGTTCCGCGGGGACGCTATTCATGGCCTTCGACACAACGAAGCCTCCGTTTGACGACATTCGCGTGCGACGGGCCGTCAATTACGCGGTCGACCGAGCGCGCGCGGCCGAGTTGCTGGGCGGCGAGGCGCAGGCGGCCGTCACGAGCCAGGTCATCCCGCCCAACTTGCACGGCTATCGACGTTTCTGCCCGTATACGATCGACCCAGGCCCGCCGGGCGTCTGGACGGGGCCGGATCGCACGCGGGCGGTGGAGCTCGTGGTCGAGTCGGGCGCGGCCGGCGCTCAGGTCGAGATCTGGACCATTGATGAGCCGCTCGTGCGAGTGATCGCCGAGCACCTCGTCGAGGTGTTAACCGATATCGGTCTCGAGCCGTCGCTGACCCTGGAGACGCCGGACGAGTTCCTCGCGGAGGTCTACCCCACCGCACCCGATCGCGAGCCCATTGCCGCCGTCATCGGATGGTTCCCCGACTATCCTTTCGCGTCGAGCTTCCTCGAGCCGAACTTCCGTTGCGGGCTTGCTAGCAATCTGTCCCGGTACTGCGAACCCGCGCTTGAAGAGCGGATGCGCGAGGCCCGGCAACTCCAGGCCACAGATCCGGCCGGCGCGGCGGCGATCTGGCGGACATCGATCGCCAGATCACGGAGGCGGCCGCCTGGGTTCCGGTGGTGACCTTCAACTCTACGTACTTCGTTTCCGAGCGAGTTGGCAACGTCCAGCGGCACGTTCAGTGGGGGATGCTGCTCGATCAGCTCTGGGTGGAGTGAGGAGCGCCGCGACGAGCAGCAGTTCTGCGTTGGTGCCGACCTTCACGACCGGCGTCGGTCACGCTCACCGAACCATCCCGGCTGCTCGTAGTGGGGCATCGAGATTTCCATCGGATCCGTCGCGAGAGTATAGGTCGGGGCGCCGGCGCGAGGGCGGAGGCTCGGGTTACAATCCCGCGAGCAGCTCGAATAGCAGGCGTTGAGCGGGACACGGCGAGAGCGTCGCGGTGACAGAGAGCCCGGGCCATGGCTGAAAGCCTGGGCGTCCAGCAACGATCGATCCGCCACCACCCGTGAGCGGCCGGCGAACCGGCCCGGGAGTCGCCCGTTAGCGCGACGATGAAGAGCGACCGCGCCGAGTGCCCGAAGGGACGCCCGGTCCGTGGTCGAAGGCGGGTGGAACCGCGGGAGGCATGGCCTCTCGTCCTGTCGCAGGGCGAGAGGTCGTTTGATTCCCGGAGGATGGCATGGTCGAAGAGCAAGGGGCTTCGAGCGAGGCGCTGGTAGACGAGCCATTCGAGGCGCCGCAGCGAGGGTCGGCCGAGGAGCTGCTGGATGCGCATGCGGGCGACCCGCTCGATCCGATGCGCCACTCCAGCGCCCATGTCATGGCCGAGGCCGTGATGGAGCTGTTCCCCGGCACCCGGCTGGGCATTGGTCCGGCCATCAGCGACGGCTTCTACTACGACTTCGAGCTGCCACGGCCGCTGACCCCCGACGATCTTGGCCGGATCGAGGCCCGGATGGCCGAGTCCATCGCGGCGGACCATGCCTTCGTGCGCGAGGAGCTGCCGCCTGCCGAGGGGCGGCGCTTCTTCGAGGAGCGGGGCCAGCCCTTCAAGGTGGAGATCCTCGACGACCTGGCCCGCCTGGCCGACGCCTCGGGCCAACCGCATCCCCCCGTCTCGACCTACCGGCACGGGGACTTCGTGGACCTGTGTCGGGGGCCGCACGTCGAATCGGCCCGCAGGATCGGCCCCTTCAGGCTGCTCTCGGTGGCGGGCGCCTATTGGCGGGGCGACGAGAAGCGCCCGATGCTCCAGCGCATCTACGGCACGGTCTGGCCTTCCGAGGAGGAGCTCGAGCGCTACCTCTGGCGGCGAGGTGAGGCGAAGAAGCGCGATCACCGCCGCCTGGGCCTTCAGCTGGACCTGTTCAGCTTCCACGACGTCAGCCCCGGTGTCGCGTTCTGGCATCCCAAGGGTCAGCGGCTGTGGCGCACGCTCGAGTCGGCGGTTCGCGAGGTCCAGGCTCGACGGGGTTACCAGGAGATCAGCACGCCCATCCTCGTCCATCGGAAGCTCTGGGAGCAGTCGGGCCACTGGGATCTCTACGCCGAGAACATGTTCCGGGTGGAGATCGAGGAGCAGCAGTTCGGCCTGAAGCCGATGAACTGTCCTGAGAGCACCTTTATTTATCGCAGTCGCGTGCGCTCCTATCGCGATCTGCCGATCCGTTACAGCGAGTTCGGCCGGCTGCACCGCAACGAGCGCTCCGGCACGCTGTCGGGGCTCACCCGCGTGCGCCAGTTCATCCAGGACGACGCGCACATCTACGTCAGGCCTGACCAGCTCCGGGACGAGCTGGAAGCACTGCTCGGTGAGGTGCGCGAAGTCTACGGCTGGTTCGGCCTCCAGCCGCGCTACGTCTTTGGCACCAAGCCCGACAAGGCGGTCGGCGATCCTGCGCTCTGGGTGGAGGCGGAGGGCTATATCCTCGAAACGCTGAAGGCCTCAGGCGCGGAGTACGGCGTCAAGCTCAAGGACGGCACGTTCTATGCCCCCAAAATCGACATCTACACCGACGATGCGCTCGGGCGTGAGTGGCAGATGGCGACCATCCAGGTCGATCTCGTCATGCTGCCCGAGCGCTTCGACCTGACCTATGTGGACGAGGCCGGCCAGCCACGCCGGCCGATGGCGATTCACCGCGCCATCTATGGCTCACTGGAGCGCTTCATCGGCATCCTGACCGAGCACTTCGCGGGTGCCTTCCCGTTCTGGTGCGCGCCGGTCCAGGCGATCGTCGTGCCCATCGCCGACCGGCACGCTGAAGCCGGCCACGAGCTGGCGGCCGTTCTGCGGGAGCGGGGCATCCGGGTCGAAGTGGACGAATCGGGTGCCCGGATGCAGAACAAGATCCGACTGGCCCAGGAGCAAAAGGTGCCCTACATGCTGGTGCTGGGCGACCGTGAGATCGAGGCTCGGACCGCCTCGCCCCGCACCAGGGGAGGGGAGCAGCAGCTCGCAATGGGCTGGGAGCAGCTGGGGGATCGGCTGCAGGAGGAGGCGCGCGCTCGGCAGCCGTCCTAGGCCCTCCCTGGTCTGTGTCGTCCGCGCCGTGGGCGTCTGCGGCCTAAACCTCGGTGCTCTCGGCCTCGAGTCGGACGCCATGCTCGATCGCTCGCCTGTCGCGAAGGGCGGCGGCAACGATTGCTTGTCAAGCGGTCTCGCGGCGTTTGACGTCGGCGGTCGCTAGCGTGCAGGCGACCCGCTGCGTGCCGAGGTCATTGGCCAAGATCCTTCTCCTTCTGCGTGGTCCAGCCACCTTCCCACTTGATGTTCGCATCATGTCAAGCGTCGATTTCGAGCGGGTCCGGGCGCGCCGGTTGCCTGCGGCCGGAGATGCTCACCTGATGCTCGTTAGCCCCGGCTGGGATTGGTCAGGGACCGGCCGCGCCCCGCGCCGCCGTCCGTTGTCGACCAACTTGCGCATCAGGCGGGCAAACGGGACCGTCAGGAGGGATAAGGCGGGCTCCGGGCCCCCGCTGGAATGTCGTTGAGCTGCCGCTACCCGCCAAAACGGGCATCAGGCGAGCACCCGTCTCACCAAGGGGTAGGAGGTAGGCAGCGTGCCGCCCCAAATGAGTCCTACTCGGCGGGGATGATCTCCAGGCGCCCATCGGCCAGGCAATGTGCGATGCGACGCTGGGGAGCGCTCCACTGCGGGGTGCAGACGTCGGACGAGTCGCCCGCAATGATCTGCACATCGCCCGGGCCGCTGGGGTAGGCAACCAGGCGGCCACGTGGGTCGATCGAAAGGAGTCGATCGCCGGCCGGGTGCCACGCCGTGACCCGACCCGGACCGAGGGGCTGAACATCCAGATGGTCCCCGTCACGACGAACCACGATGAGCTCCGTGGTGGTCCCAGCCGGTGGCAGGCGCGAGGCAGCGAGGCGCGACCCGTCGGGCGACCAGCGCACGGAGGCCGGATCGACGCCTCGGCTGACCATGCTGGGCGGCGCCGATAGGTCGGCTGCGGTCAGGAAGAGTCCCTCGCGGCCATCCATCCGACCGGTGAAGGCCAACCAGGCACCGGAGGGTGCGTAGGCGATCGCGTCATCGGGCCCGAGCACCGCGGAGCCAAGCCGGCGCGACTCCTGGCGCATGAGATCCACCGTGAACAACGCCCCAGAGGCCGTATCGACGTACGCGAGCCGAGTGCCGTCGGCGGCGAAGGCAACGTCCCGTGGCCGACCGAACGTGACGCGCCGAAGCTCCTCGCCGACGCGGCCTGAGGCCAGCCCGTGCTCATCGATGACTGCCAGCGAACGGCCATCCGGGGACCAGTGAACGGCGTCGATGCGGGCCCGCTCGAGGACGGACCGCTCCGCACCCGTGAGCCGATCGTGCAGCACGAGATGCTCACCCTTCGCGGGCCGGGCCATGGGCTCGACGAAGCTCAGTGTGCGCAGCGCTCCGGGCCACCACGCAACGTGCTCGTTGGCCAGCTCCTCGAGGCGGCCCGTGTCCTGAAGCAGGGCGGTTGCCCGCTGGCTGCGTGTGCCCGGATCGTCAGCGACCTGGGCCTCGAGGAGGAGCCATGCCCCATCGGGAGACCACGATCGAGGTTGCCAGCCGCCCTCGATCAGGATCCGGTCGGCATCGGCCGCGCCGCTAAGAGACGGCAGCGCCTGCTCAGAGGCACCTGCTGGTGCGCTCTGGCCGGCGCCTACCGGTAAGGCGCCTGGCTGTCCATCCGAACCACGACCACCGATCGTGCCGGCGCTGTTGCTGAGAACCACGGCAAGCGCCAGTCCCGCCAGAACCAGGGCGACCCCCAGCGCGCTACCCGAGTGCAATCGGCGCGCTGGTTTCCCCCCGTTCACTCGCGCATCCTAGGGGAACCGACGGCCGCTCCGGACGAGTACAGCGCTTTGCCACGCTCAGGGGTGCGTGCTATAGTCCCGCGGCGACCGCGTAGGGGCCGGCCATGCCCGCCCACGAGCGACCGCAAACCTGTTTCCAACCGCACTCACGAGGGACCAAGCCTGAGCCGAGACCTGCGCATCAACGAGATGATCCGCGTACCCCAGGTGCGCGTCGTGGACGATGAGGGAAGCCAGCTGGGCATCATGCCCACGCCAGAGGCCCTGAAGCTCGCGCAGGAGAAGGGCTACGACCTCGTGGAGGTTGCCCCCATGGCGGCCCCGCCGGTTGTGCGCCTGCTCGACTACGGTCAGTTCAAGTACGAGCAGACTCGACGGGAGAAGGAGGCACGTCGCCACCAGCGCTCCGTCGAGTTCAAGGAGATCCGCCTGACGCCGAAGATCGGCCAGGGTGACTTCGAGACGAAGGTCCGGCGTGCGACTCAGTTCCTGGAGGAAGGCGACCGGATCAAGGTCACCGTCCGCTTCCGGGGTCGCGAACTGACCCATGCCTATCTCGGACGCGACCTTCTGTTGAAGTTCGCGGACATGGTCAAGGACCATGGCACGATCGAGCGGCAGCCGCTCCTCGAGGGGAAATCGATGTTCATCGTGGTGGCCGCCACCCACAAACCAAAGACTGCACCGGAGACACCCGAACGTCCGGGCGCGCGCTCCTCGGAGGCCCAGCGTACGAATGGCACAGTGCCGGTCGCTCCTGCCGAGCAGCCCACCGCGGTCGAGGCGGTCCCCCCCGCAGCTGAGCCGGAACCTATAGTCGCTGAGCCAGCACCGGCGACAGAGCCAGTCGCCACCCCAGCCCAAGCCGCGACGGCAGCGCGCGCGACGCCGCAGCCCACCGGAGCGGGAACGGCAGGAGACGCGTAGATGCCCAAGATGAAGAGCCACAAGGCAACCCAGAAGCGGTTCACGAAGACGGGCTCCGGGAAGGTGGTGCGGGTCAACGCCTGGCGCGGCCACCATCTCCAGATCAAGTCATCGCGCCGCACGCGTCGATACGCGGGGAAGAGCCCGCTCGACTCCACGCACGCCGAGCAGATCCGCCGGCTGCTGCCGTACCTGTAGGAGGGAGCGAGATCCATGGCGCGCGTCAAGCGCGGCGTCACGTCGCACAAGCGCCACAAGCGGCTGCTGAAGGCCGCTGAGGGCAGGCGAGGTACGCGGCACAAGCTCATCAAGCCGGCCCGCGAAGCGCTTCTGCACGCGATGGCGTACAGCTATGTCGGTCGGAAGCAGCGCAAGCGCCAGATGCGCAGCCTCTGGGTGCTGCGGCTCAATGCTGCGGCGCGACTCAACGGCACGACATACTCCCAGTTGATCAACGGGCTCAAGAAGGCCGGCGTGGCCCTTGACCGCAAGGTTCTGGCCGACATTGCCGTGCGCGATGCGGCGACCTTTACCCGGATCGCCGAGGTCGCCCGAGCCGAGTAAGCGGCCCGTCGCTTGACCGTCCAGGAGATCACCGAGCAGCTTGGCGAGCTGCGTGAACGTGCCCTTCGCGACGTTGCCGAGGCAGACGATCCGGCTGCGCTACGAGAGGTCGAGGTTGCCTACCTCGGCAAGAAGGGCCAGCTCAAGAGCATCCTCGACGCGATCGGCGGATTGCCAGCCGAGGATCGACCACGCGTGGGAGCGGCCGGCAACGAGATCAAGACGGCCGTCCTCGAAGCGATGGAACGACGTCGGAGGCGGCTCGAGGGGATCGCGCTGGAGGTCCGCCTGGCGGCCGAGCGTGAGGACGTCACCCTGCCCGGGCGGCCGCTCCACCGAGGATCGCTTCACCCCCTGATCGAGACCAACCGCGAGATCGCCCGTGTCCTCGGACAGTTCGGCTTCGTGACGTACGAGACGCCCGAGGTCGAGACGGACGAGCTCAACTTCCAGGCACTCAACATTCCCGAGGACCACCCGGCCCGCGACCTTTGGGACACGCTGTACGTGACGCCGCCCGAGGCCGCCCCGAGAGACCCCGCCGGTGGCCCCACCTACCTGCTCCGGACGCACACCTCGCCGGGCCAGATTCACGTGATGCGCACGGTCCAGCCGCCGATCCGGGCGCTGCTGCCAGGTCGCTGCTTCCGTTACGAGGCGGTCGACGCGAGCCACGCGTTCGAGTTCTTCCAGATGGAAGGCCTGATGGTCGACGAGGGGACCACGCTGGCTGACCTGCGCGGGGTGCTCGACGAGTTTGGGCATGCCCTGTTCGGCGCGGATCGGCCGACCCGCTTTCGGCCCGGCTACTACCCGTTCACCGAGCCTTCGGTGGCCTTCGACGTCCGCTGCATCGTCTGCGAGGGAGAGGGATGCGCAACCTGCAAGCGGACCGGCTGGTTCACGCTGCTGGGCGGCGGCATGGTTCACCCGGTGGTCCTGCGCAACGGGGGACTGGACCCCGAGCGCTACCAGGGCTTCGCGTTTGGCATGGGCACGGACCGGATCGCCATGGTCCGCCACGGCATCAGTGACATTCGCCTCTTTCTGGAGAACGATTTGCGCTTCCTGGAGCAACTCTGATGCGTGTGCCGCTCTCCTGGCTGCGCGAGTTCGTCGAGGTCGAGCTCAGTCCGGAGGACTTGGCCGAGCGTCTCACGCTGCTGGGGATGGAGGTGCAGGGCCTCGAGCGCCGCGGTGACGACTGGCACTCGGTGGTCGTGGGCGAGCTCCTCGAAGTCGCTCCGCACCCGCACACTGAACGGCTCTCGATGACCCGGGTACGGGTCGCGGAAGGTGCCGGGGAGCTGCACATCGTGTGCGGCGCCACGAACATTCAGACCGGCCAGCGAGTGCCCGTTGCGCTGCCCGGAGCCGAGCTTCCGGGCAATCGCCAGATCGGCGTGACGACGATCGCCGGTGTCGAGAGTCAGGGCATGCTGTGCTCGGGTGATGAGCTGCGCCTGACCGACGACGCGGACGGCATCCTCATCCTGCCGGCCGAGTCACCGGTGGGGCGGCCGCTGAGCGAGCTCTACGGCGAGACCGTGCTCGACATTGACGTGAAGCCGAATCGGGGCGACGCCCTTTCCATCGTTGGGCTGGCGCGCGAGGTCGCGGCCGCCACGGGCGTCGCGCTTCGGCAACCGGGCATCTCCGTTGCCGAGGAGGGCGACGCGACGAGCGATCACCTGGGCGTGGAGGTCCGCGAGCCGCGCCTGTGTCCCCGATTCGTAGGCCGCTACCTCGACGGTCTGCGGGTCGGCCCGTCGCCCCTCGCGGTCCAGTTGCGGCTGGCCGCCGCCGGACAACGGCCCGTCTCCAACGTGGTCGACGCCACGAACTACGTGATGGTGGAGCTCGGCAAGCCGACCCACGCGTTCGACGGAGCGGCCGTCGATGGCGGTCGGATCGTCGTGCGCCTGGCTCGTCCGGGCGAGAAGCTCGAGACCCTCGATCACGTCACCCGCGCGCTGCACGAAAGCACCCTGCTGATCGCGGACGAGGAGCGGGCGCTGGCGCTCGCCGGCGTGATGGGCGGTGCCTCGAGTGAAGTCTCCGCAGTTACAACGCAGGTGATCGTGGAGTCGGCCATCTTCGACCCCGTTTCCGTTCGGCGAACGGCCCACCGATACGGCCTGCGGAGCGAGGCGAGCCTGCGCTTCGAGAAGGGTCAAGAGTGGCGGCTGGCGCGGGACGGCGCCGATCGCGTGGCGGAGCTGATTCTCAGCTGGGCTGGGGGTCGGGCGGCGCGCGGGGTTGTCGACAGCAACCCTTCGGAACCCTCTACCGTGCGCATCCCGTTCCGTCCGGCGCGGGTCTCGCGGCTGCTGGGCGCGGAGATCGAAACGGACGAAGTGCGCTCGCTGCTCGAGCGGGTCGATGTGGCCACCGAGCCGACCTCGGGCGGTGAGACGATCCCGCTGGTCGCCGGTGGCGAGGTCGCCACGCCCGCCCCGGGCGACGAGGTGCTTGTCGCCCATGTGCCGCCGCATCGTCGTGATCTGGAGATCGAGGCCGATCTAATCGAAGAGGTGATCCGTGTCCGCGGCTATGAGACCGTCCCGGCTCGCCGGCCGGAGACCCCGATGCCCGAATACCGCCCGGATCCGCGGTCCCTGGCCGACGAGCTGCGAATGCTGCTCTCGGGTCGCGGCCTGAGCGAGGTCGTCACGCATGCGCTGGTCGCCCCTGCTGACCATGCCCTGCTGGGCCTCCCATCGGACGATGGCGCCACAATCCGGGTCGCGAACCCGATCGCTGCCGACCACTCCGAGCTGCGCCGTTCGCTGCTGCCCGGCCTCGTGCGCACGGTTGCGGGGAACGAGGCGCAGCGTCGCTCGGACCTCGCGATCTTCGAGATCGGCCGTATCCACGCCATGCGGGGCGACGGGCCGCAGGAGGAGACCTGGCTCGGTGTCTGTCTCTGTGGGGAGTGGCTGCTCGGCGGCTGGAACCAACAGGCTCGGCAGGCTGACATGGGCGACGCGAAGGCCCTCATTGAGTGGCTGGCGGCCCGACTCGGACTGCCGCCGATCCGCTACGCGCAGGGAGAGCAGCGGGCAGGGGTGGAGCATCCCGGTCGCACCGCCATCGTGCAGGTCTCTGGAGATGCGGGAACGCTCGGACGCCTCGGGGAGCTGGACCCCCGGTACCTGGCTGCCTACGAGGTGCGCGCCCAGCGGGTGGCCGTGGGCCTGCTGGACCTCGCGTCGTTCGAGGCGCTTCTGCCCATCCGGCGGAACGTTCGCCCGTTGTCCCGGGTACCGCCAGCTGAGCGCGACCTGGCGGTCGTCGTCTCGCAGCAGCGGCCGGCAGTCGAAGTCGAGGCCACCATCCGGGACGCGGCAGGGGAGCTGCTCCAGACGATCGCCCTCTTCGACCGCTACGAGGGTGCACCGCTGGACAGCGGTGAGGTCAGCCTTGCCTACCGACTGCAGCTACGTGCACCCGATCGCACGCTGACGGAGGCCGAGATCGACGCCCTGGTGGAACGGATCACCGGCGCGCTCCGCGAGCGCCTTGGTGCGCGCATCCGACGCTAGTCGTCGCTGCTAGGCTAGGTTCCCGATGCGGAGGGTGACTGACCGCTGAGCACGCCCGATATCGTCCTGCTCGTCCTGCTCGGCCTCGTCTTCCTGCTGGGGTTCTTCCAGGGCGCGCTTCGCGCCGTGATCGCCGTCGTCATCTGGATCGGCGCGTTCCTCGTGTCCGCAGCGCTGCGCGATCCGGTGGGCAATTACCTGGCCCAGTACGCGTCCTTCAGCCCCGACTACACAAGGATGATCGTCTTCCTGTTCCTCTTCGTCGTCATTGTGGTCGCGGCCAACCTCCTGGTTCAGGCGAACTACAAGCGCGTTCCACTCGTTGCCCGGTTGGAGGTGGTGGACGAGCTGCTGGGTGGCCTGCTGGCGGCGGGCGTGGGGGTGCTCGTGCTGGCCGTCCTCATCCTCATCCTCGACAGCTACTTCCTGCCCAGGGCGGGCGGAACGGGTGAGGGCATCGGGTTCCTGTCGAGCCTGAATGGCGCGTTCAATGCCTCGACGATTGCCACGATGCTGCGCGAATCGCTGATTCCCGGCCTTACCGCCGCACTGGCTCCGCTCCTGCCGGCAGACCTCCAGCGCACGCTGCCCTGATCGGACCGCGGCCGGGCGACGTGCCCCGGTGACCGGGGCGGATCCCGGAAAGCACTATCCGGCATTGCCACGCTCGTTCTTCGCCCGGCCGACGGAGGTCGTGGCGCGGGAGCTACTCGGCGCGCTGCTGGTACGCCATGCTCCCGCGGGCCTCACGGTCGGCAGGATCGTCGAAACCGAGGCGTACGGCAGTCAGGAGGACCGCGCCAGCCACGCGCGCGCCGGGCTGACCCGCCGGACGGCCCCAATGTTCGGGCGGCCGGGCCAGGCCTACGTCTACCTCGTGTATGGGCTTCACAACTGCCTGAATGTCGTCGCGCACGACGAGTCGGCTGATGCGGGGGCCGTGCTCCTTCGGGCGGTCGAACCACTGGAAGGCGTGGAGCTGATGATGAGCCGCCGGGGAGCCGTGCGGGGTGCCGTCAGCAACCTCCGACGGGCGCAGCTGGCGGCAGGGCCTGCGCTGGTGTGCCAGGCAATGGCCATCGATCGCGGACTCGCTGGCGCCGACCTGACGACAGGCAGGACGCTCTGGCTGGCCGCAGGCCCAGCGGTGGAGACAGACATCGTCGCCGGGCCCAGGGTCGGGGTCGACTATGCCGGTCCCGGTTGGGCGGACCGGGCCTGGCGCTTCGGGATCGCTGATCACCCGGCGCTTTCGCGGCCCTTCGGCGGGACGGCTACCGTGTCCTCCTGATGGACGCCAAATCGTTTCGCCTGCTCGAGTTTCCCGATGTCCTCGCCCGGTTGGCCGACCAGACGAGCTTCCCAGTCTCCCGTCGGCTTGCTGAGGCGCTCGAGCCAACCGCTGACGCGGTGCTGGTGGCCCGAGCCCTGGACGAGACGGATGAGGCCCGTGGCTTCCTGGCCGAGCACCCCGGGGCGCGCATCGGCGGCGCCCGCGACATTGCTCCCTGGACCGATCGGGCGGCACGAGGCGGGCGGCTCGAGCCCGGCAACCTTCTCGAGATCCTGGCCACCCTCGAGACGACACGCCGGCTACGCGGCACGCTCGGTGAGGAACGCCGACCCCTGCTGCGGGAGCTTGGGCGGTCGCTTCAGCCGCTGCCGTCCCTGTCGGCCCGCCTGTCACAGAGCATCGACCCATCCGGAGAGCTGCTCGACACCGCCTCTCCCGCGCTGGGCGGCCTGCGACGACAGGTGCGCATTGCGTACGAGCGGCTGCGTTCCCGGCTGGAGGCCATCGTGCACGGTACGGAGGCGACGGCGCTCCAGGAACCGATCATCACGCTGAGAAACGGGCGCTACGTGGTGCCCGTGCGTGCCGACGCGCGCAGTCGCATCAAGGGGATCGTCCACGACCAGTCGGGGAGCGGACAGACGCTCTTCGTCGAGCCGCTCGTCGTCGTGGAGCTGGGGAACGCCTGGCGCGAGGCCCAGCTGGCCGTGCAGGCGGAGGAGGAGCGCATCCTCGACGAGCTCTCGGAGCTGGTGGCGGCCAATGCCCCGGCCCTACGCGAGACCCTGGAGGCCCTGGCCCGGTTCGACTTCTGGTCGGCCCGCGCTCGCCTGGCAGGCGAGCTGAACGCAGTTCGCGCACAGACCTCGGAGCGCCCCGAGGTGGAGCTCCTCAGTGCCCGTCATCCGGGACTGGGCACGGAGGTCGTACCCATCGACCTGCGGCTCGGCGGGGACTACACCGCATTGGTGATCACCGGCCCGAACACCGGCGGCAAGACCGTCTCCCTGCGGACCCTGGGCCTGCTGGCACTGATGCACCAGGCCGGACTGCACGTGCCGGCAGCTCCCGGCTCGCGGTTGCCGATCTTTCCCGACGTCTTCGCCGACATCGGCGACGAGCAGTCGGTCGCCCAATCGCTCTCGACCTTCAGCGGCCACCTGCGCTCGATCGTCCGGATCGTCGAGAGTGCACAACCCGGCTGCCTGATCCTGCTCGACGAACTGGGGGCGGGAACGGACCCAACGGAGGGCTCGGCGCTCGCCCAGGCCCTTCTCGACCACTTCATCCGCGCTGGTGCACTCGTGGTTGCCACCACACACTACGCCGAGCTGAAGACGTATGCGCACAACACGTCCGGGGCCCGCAACGCATCTGTCGAGTTCGATCTCGAGACGGTCAGTCCTACGTACCACCTCGCCATCGGCCTGCCGGGCACGAGCCAGGCCTTCGCGATCGCCGAGCGCTTGGGGCTGCCGGAGGACCTCGTGGCGGATGCGCGGTCGCGCCTCTCGGAGGCACAGCAGGAGTTCGAGGCGACCTTGGCCTCGATCAAGGAGACGCAGTCTCGCACGGACGCCGCGGCCGACAGAGCGCGGGAATCGGAGTTGCGCGCCGCCGATGCGCGCCGCACGGCCGAGATCGAGCGAGCCCGCGCTCGTCGCGAGCGCGACGACGCCTTCATGAGTGCCTGCGATGAGGCCGAACGCGCCCTGTCGGCAATCCGAGCCGAGATCCGCGCCGCACGCGACGCCCTGGAGCGCGAGACGCTCACCGCTGGGCGGCTGGACGAGCTCATGGGACGGCTCGATCGGCGGTTGGAAACGCTGCCGAGTGCGGGGCCGCAGGGGCTTCAGGGCCAGGCCTCGTCGGGTAGCGCAGAAGGCGCGGAGGCACCGGTCGAGTGGGCGGTCGGGATGAGTGCGCGCGCGGCCACGGGCGGCTGGGAGGGACGTATCCATCGGATTGACGACGCCGGACGCGCCACCCTCGAGGCGGGCGGTCTCAGGGTGGTCGTGCCTGTCGGCGAACTCGTGGCCGTGGCGCCGAACGGCTCAGCGGAGCCTTCCGGACGGGCCGTCGGCGGCTCACCGACGAGCGGCCGGCGCGGCGAGTTTGGTCCGGTGACCCATTCCGCGGATCCGGGAACTCCGACCCGGGCCAGGCGTCAGGCGGTCGTCGCCAGCTCGCTCGACCTGCGGGGTGCTCGGGTGGAGGAGGCCCTGCAGCTCCTCGATGACTACCTCGACCAGGCCTCGGTGGCCCGAGCCGGCCGCGTGACCATCATCCACGGCCACGGATCAGGGGCTCTCCGGGATGCGGTCCGCGCGACGCTCAGCAGCCATCCGCTCGTGAGCGAGTGGCGGCCCGGCGAGCGCGGGGAGGGCGGTGACGGCGCGAGCATCGTCTCGCTGTAGCCGCAGCAGCCCTGGCGGCCGGCGCGTCAGGGCCCGGACGACTGGCTCGGCTGGGGCCGCGGCGTCTTTGTCGCCCGAGGCGTCCTCGTCGGCTCGGGCTTGGGCGTCTTTGTCGGCTCGGCTGAGGGCTTGGGTGTCCGCCCGTTACGGGGCGTCTTCGTCGGCTCTTCGGACCGCCCGGAGGGTGAATTCCTGGGGGTCTTCGTGGGCGTCGGCGTAGGTGTCGCCTTGGGCTTGAGCGGGCAGGTCTGACCGGGCGGGAAAGCCGCACCCCAGGAGGCGCCGTACGGCTGGAACGAGCCGTTGTAGAAATAGCTCGTCTTCGTGTCTTCCGGGCCGCCGACGACGCCCGGTCCCTGACGCGCCCGGGCGATCCAGGCCTGGTTCGCCTCCTGCCAGCGCGGGAACACCTTTTCCGCCTGGCTCAGGTCGAGAAACGCCTTCGTCACCGGAGGCCCCTCGCACCCCTCGCGCCACAGCAGGTTTGTCGCCGCATCTACCTGGATCCCGACCCGATATTCGCCATCCCGCGGCCCAGTTCCCTCGAGGAAAAGCTCGTTCACGGTCTGGGTGGTCGAGGGGCCCGGTCGCAGGCCCGTGAAGGCGTCGACTGCTGCGACCGCGATCGTGTCGGGCTTCTGGAACGCCCGCAGCTCCCAGTCGGCCGTGGCCTCCTCGATGAAGCCCTGCCAGACGTGGGTCGTGACGTCGATCGAGAAGAGCGGCTCTTCGGCGGTGCTGACAACGCTGTTGTCGCTGTTCCCGTTCCAGGCACCGACGGCCAGCGCGTACTCACCCCGCTCGCGGCCGCGCTGGTTTGGCGCCGCCAGGAACCCATAGGCGTTGAGGTCTTTCGCGTCGTTATTCGTGCCCGTCTTGAGCGTGGCGTCACGCCGGCGGCCCTGCCCGTCCTCGATGCGGAAGGCACCCCAGTACGGGTTGATGGCCGGGTTCGTGTTTCCGTTGAGCATGTCCGTGACGATGTAGGCGGCATCGCGGCTCAGGACCTGCTGGGGCTCGGGTGGCTGGTACAGCTTGACGGCGTTCTTGCCGGCAGCGCTCTTGACCTCGAGGATGTGGGTATGGCCGATGAAGCGGCCGTTGTTCGCGAGCGTCCCGTACGCCGTCACGAGGTCGACCGGGTGGACCTCGGTGGTGCCCAGGGTGAGCGCGTACCCGGCATCAGCGCGCTTCTTCTGAAACTTCATCCCGGCCTTCTTGGCAACGTCGAAGACCCGATCGACGCCCGTGTAGGCAATGGCCTTGATGGCAGGGATATTCAGCGAGAACTGAAGAGCGGAGCGCGCCCGCACCGGGCCGCGCTCGAGGTTGTCGGCGTCCGTCGGCGTGTAGTCGTTCCCGAAGTCCGTGACAACGTCCATGAACATCGTGGCCGCAGTGATCGTTCGGTCCTGGATGCCAGTGCCGTAGTTGAAGGGCTTGAAGGCTGAGCCGGGCTGGCGCCAGCCGTCCGCCAGGACGTCGAATTGGGGCTGGAACTTGCGCGTCGCCCGGCCCGAGTAGTAGTCGGCGCTCCCGACGTAGGCCAGGACTTCGCCGGTCTGGTAGTCGAGGGCGACCAGGGCGCCGTTATTCAGGTCCTTGTTGCGCAGGTTCTCCATCCACGGCTCGTAGGCGATCTTGAGCGAGCGAGCCATCTTCTCCGGGTTGTCGCGGTGTGGCGCGATCGCGGCCGCCTTGACCCAGCGCTCGGCGATCTTCTGGATCGGCCAGTCCAGCGTCGTCCGGACTCTCAGCCCGCCACGTTCGATCCTCGGGCAGGTTGCCGCGCCCCGGTCGCAGAGCTTGCGGGTGAGCTCGTTGCGGACCGCCCAGACGAAGTGGGGCGCCTTCCAGCGCGGCGGTTCCTGGTCAACCAGCACCACCCGTTCCTTCTTGGCGGCCGCAAAATCGGCCGCGTCGAGCTTCGTACCGCTCAGGGGCGTGCGGCCATCGGCCATGAGGTCGAGGATGAAGTTGCGGCGCTGCACGACCTTCGAGCGGTTGGGAACGACTAGCTGGCCCTTGCGCTCGACGGCATTGCGCACCAGGTCGTAGTTGGTCGGGGACTGCGGAATGGCCGCCAGCAGGGCGGCCTGGCCGAGCGTGAGATCGGCCAAATTCTCGACCCCGAAGTAGCGCTCGGCGGCTGCCTTGATGCCGTAGCTGTTGTTGCCGTAGAAGTTCTGGTTGAGATAGGCGGTGATGATCTGGCGCTTGCCCTCGTCGCCTGGGAAGGCCTGGGTGAGCCGGACGGACTGGATGATCTCCTTGATCTTCCGCTCCATGCGGCGTTCGGGGTCCTGGACCAGCTCCTCGTTCAGCAGGCGCTGGCGGACCAGCTGCTGGGTGATCGTGGACCCACCGCGGCTGGCGCCCGAGATCGTATCGACGCCGGCAGCCACGATACCGGCCGGGTCGAAGCCGGTGTTCGTCCAGAACGTCTTGTCCTCGACCGCGGTCGTGGCATCCAGGACGAAGTCGGGGATGTCCTTGTAGGCGACGACCTGGCGGTTCTCGCTCCCGAAGCGAGCCAGTTCGATCCTGCCGGTCCGGTCATAGATGACCGATTCCTGGTTGAACTCGATCCGGTCGAGGCCGCGCGGGTCGTCGAGATCCTGGCTGAAATAGGCGTAGGTCCCGACGGTGAAGACAAAACCGAACAGGGCGACGAACGCCAGCGCTCCGAACAGGAAGAGGGGAAGGGCGATCGCAGCTCTGCGGGCCGCGCCACCGCCGCGGTGCCGGTGGCCGCCGTTGAGACGGCGAGCCTGGCGCCGGGCTAGGCTGGTCTGCATACTCGCGGCGGACTTTAGCACAGGAGGATCGGCGATCGCGACTTCGATCAGCCTCGACTTCCTCGCCGAACTGGGCTGGCGAGGCCTCATCCAGGACCAAAGCGAGGGCCTGGCCGCGCGCTTGGCGCGGGGCTCGATCAGCGCCTACAACGGCTTCGACCCCAGTGGCTCGTCGCTCCACGTCGGCAATCTCATCCCGATCTTCGGCCTCGTCCATCTGCAGCGTGCGGGTGGTCGGCCGGTGGCCCTGGTGGGAGGCGGGACCGGCATGATCGGGGATCCCTCGGGCAAGAGCGCGGAACGCAACCTGCTCGACGAGGAGACGCTGAGCCGGAACGTCGCCGCAATTCGGGAGCAGCTCGGCCGCTTTCTCGACTTTTCCCTGGGGCCGACGGGGGCGGTCCTGCTGGACAACCGCGAGTGGCTCGGGCGCTGGGGCCTGCTGGAGTATCTCCGCGACGTCGGCAAGCACTTCACGCTGAGCTACATGCTGGCCAAGGAGTCCGTTCAACTGCGGATGGCGGCGGGGATCTCCTTCACCGAGTTCAGCTACATGACCCTCCAGGCGGCAGATTTTCTGCACCTCTACCGCGAACACGGCGTGGAGATGCAGCTTGGCGGCGCCGATCAGTGGGGCAATATCACAGCCGGTCTCGAGCTGATCCGTCGGTGCGAGGAGCCGTCGGCCGACGGGGAGCCGCTGGCCTACGGGCTCTCGTACCCGCTGCTCCTCTCGCCGAGCGGCGAAAAATTCGGCAAGACCGACAAGGGCTCCGTCTTCCTCGATCCCGCGATGACCAGTCCCTATGCCTTCTACCAGTACTTCGTGAACCGGTATGACGCGGAGGTCGGGACACTGCTCCGCCGGCTGACGCTCCTGGGTTCAGAGGAGATCCGCGAGCTCGAGCTGGCGCAGGCCGCCCGACCGGAAGAGCGCCCCGCGCAGCAGGCGCTTGCCTTCGACATCACGGCCCGGGTGCACGGGCAGGAGGTGGCCGAGCAGCAGGCACGAGTAGCTCGGGCGGCGTTCTCAGGGCAGCCGATCGATGACCCGGAAGTCCTCGAGCAGCTGTACGCAAACCTGGACCGCTTCGACTTCGGTGAGGAGGACGTGAGGGGAGGCGCGTTGCGGCTGGGCGTGGCCAGCGGTCTCTACGCGTCCAACAGCGAGGCTCGCCGCGCCATCCAGCAGGGCGGCTTCTCGATCAACGATCGACGAATTGCCGCGCTCGACGAGGCTGTCCCAGAGCCGATTGCCGGACGCTACCTCGTGCTGCGTGCCGGCCGACGCAAGCTCCGCATCGGCCGGCGCCGCTAGGCCGATACCAATGCTGGAAGCTTGGGAGGGGCCAGGAGTGGGACCCGAGCCTGCTGTCGCTTCCCCGGGGCCGCTTACGCACCGGGTGCGTACTAACGACTGGACGTGCCCGGAACCGGGCCGCTTACGCACCGGGTGCGTACTAACGACTGGACGTGCCCGGAACCGGGCCGCTTACGCACCGGGTGCGTACTAACGACTGGACGTGCCC
>JACDFU010000195.1 GCA_013815585.1 Chloroflexota bacterium | reverse complement strand
GTGCACGAGGGCGACGGCCCCCGCGGCGACGATGACCACCGCGGCGAGCCCGGCCATCGCCCGCAACCAGGGCCAGCCTGTCGGCCCACGCCCCCCCGCCGCTTCGCGGAGCTGGGAAGCTGTGACGGTCAGCCTGACGGCGTCGCCTTCGCTCTGGAGCACGCGCCGCAGCTCCTCCTCGAGGCCTGACCCGCTGATCGGTCGTTCACGCATGACGCAGCCCCTGGGCATCGATTGGCTCGGCATCGGAGAGGCTCAGGCGCAGGCGATCCAGTGCCACCTGAAGCTGGGCCTTGATCGTGTTCGGGCTCTTCCCCAGGGCGGCCGCCGTCTCCTGCATGCTCAGATCGGCGTAGTAGCGCAGGACGAGCGCGGCCCTCATGGCGGGTGGTAGCTCGTCGATGCCCTGAAGCAGGGCCACCCGCGTGACGTCGGGCTGGCCCAGCGGGTCGCGGCGCTCAGACACGGCATCGAGCGGCACGATCCGCGCGGAGCGGCGCCGATGGGTGAGGCTCTTGTTCGCCGCGATTCGCAGCAGCCAGGGCCGCAGCCCATCAGGGTCGCGGAGCTGTGACGCTCGTTTCCAAGCGGTGAGGAGGGTCTCGACCGCAATGTCCTCGGCGTCGAACCGGTCACGAACGATGAGGAATGCCACCGCCTGGATCTCCCGTCCATAGGTCTCGAGCAGCAGGTCCAGAGCTTCGGGGTGGCCGGCTCGAAGATCCTCAACGATCCGCGTCTGCACACCCTTCCCTCCGGGACGGTCGATGGCCGTCTCGGAGAATAGACGCGCCGGCGAGCCGTTCCGGGCTAGTCCACATGGGCGCTTCCTTGCCGTCCAAAGGGCGGCTAACGTCGCCGGTGCGGCCAGACCGCGAGGGCTATGAGAACGGGCGGTTTAGTGGCCCGTGAGGATCACCTCGGAGGCGCCGCTCTCGGGTTCCTGAGGTACAGCTTCAGGAAGGCGCTGCTGTCGACGTACAGCGTCAGTCGTCTCGGTCCTCAGTGATGACATCCGTGCTTCGAAGCCGGGACGGCGAGCGGCGCCGTGCGCGCGCTGGCTCAGTAGCGTCTCCCTGGCGAACCCAGCCTGCGGCGATACCTCGGTCGAGCTCCACGCGGCCGGGTAGCGGCACGAGTAGGGCCTTGGGCTTGCCGCGGTCCGTGACCCCGATGATGCGCCCTGCGAGATAGTCAGACAGGCGCCGTTTCAGCTCCCGTATCCCAACGTCCATATGGTCACGTTACCTGACGAAAGGGACTACACGGGCCGCCCGGCAAGCGATCCTCTCCGCATAGGGCACGATGTCGGCGAGGGTGGTGGAGCGACGGGGGCTCGAACCCCGGACCTTCTGCATGCCATGCAGATGCTCTCCCAACTGAGCTATCGCCCCACGTAATCACGCTCCAACGGAGCGTCTGCTAAGGAGCCATGCCACAGCCCTCGAAGAGCGACGAATGGCCTCGCCTCCCGGCGCCCCAAATCCTACGACATTCGCTCTTGAGGCCGACGTCACGAGCTCCGCCCAACGCTGCCGCGCACGCAAACCGGGCTCCGGTCCCGCCCTCTTGTCCTCTGGCGGAGTCATCGGGCAACCCGGTTCAGCCCGGTTCCGTCGGCGCGCATGAGGTAGATCTGGAAGTTGCCGTCGTCAGCCCAGCCCGAACTGCGTGATGGCCCGCTGGGCGAGCTCGCGGCCGATCGCCAGCGACGAGGTCGCGGCTGGGGAGGGCGCATTGCGAACGTGCAGGACCCGCTCGCCCTGGCCCAGGCGGAAGTCATCCACCAGCGTGCCGTCGGGGTCGAGCGCCTGTGCCCGCACGCCCGAGGGCCCCGGAATGAGCTGCTCCCCCCGGAGCTCCGGCAGGTAGCGCCGCAGCTGGCGCAGGAACGCGCCCTTCGACCAGTCGCGCCACGTCTCCGCCAGGCCCGTGCGCCAGAAGCGCAGCGCCAGCCGCAGGAAGGCGCGGTCGGTGAGCACGCCGACCAGCTCAAGCGGGTCCAGGTCACGCCGGCGGTAGCCCTCGCGGGCGAAGGCAAGCACGGCGTTGGGGCCGGCCCAGACCTGGCCGTCGATGCGCTTGGTCAAGTGGACGCCCAGGAACGGGAAGCGCGGGTCGGGGACGGGGTAGATCAGGCCCCGGACGAGGGAGCTGGCCTCCTGCCTGAGGGTGTAGTAGTCGCCTCTGAAGGGCACGATGCGCTCAGGGCCGACGTCCCCCGTGAGGCGGGCGACCCGGTCGGCCTGGAGGCCCGCGCAGGCGATCAGGCTGCCGGCGAGAAGGTCGCCGCGCGTCGTGGTAAGGACGAGCTCCGCCGGCCGCCTCTCGACCCCCGTCACTGCCCGGTCGCAGTGGATCTCCCCGCCGCGTGCACCCACCTCGTCCGCGTAGGCCAGGCAGACGCGGCGGAAGTCGACGATCCCGGTGGTCGGGCTCCAGAGTGCGCGGATGCCGGCGGCGTGCGGCTCCAACTCCCGAATCCGTTCCCGCCCGACCTCCTCGAGCCCCTCGACCCGGTTGGCCAGTGCCCGCTCCCGGAGGGCTGCCAGGCGCGGCAGCTCGGTCTCGTCGAGGGCCACCACCAGCTTGCCGGTGCGTTCCAGAGGGATGTTCCTCTCGGCGCAGAACGCCTCCAGCGCCTGCTTTCCCTCGCGGCAGAGTCGGGCCTTCAGCGATCCAGGCGCGTAGTACAGGCCGGCGTGAACGACGCCGCTGTTATGGCCCGACTGATGGCGCGCGAGCTCGGGCTCCTTCTCGAGCACGGCCAGGCGCAGGTGCGGACGTGCTTCGAGGAGGCGGTAGGCCGTCGCCAGACCGACGATCCCCCCGCCGATGATGGCGACATCGACCCGCTCGCTCCATGGGCCGGCGGATCCGGTCACCCTGTCCGCGGACTCGCTCACCCCGTGGGCGCCGCCGAGACGGGCCGGACGGCCGGGAAGGCCAGCCC
>JACDFU010000116.1 GCA_013815585.1 Chloroflexota bacterium | reverse complement strand
GAGGAGCGCGTCGACCACGATCGAGGCCTTCTCCACCCCGGCTCCGAGCATGCCCAGGTCCCGGGCCCCGGCCGCCTGAAACCGGCTGACACCAGGCTCCTGCTCCAGCCGATCCCAGTTCCGGCCGGCATCCCGTGTCGTCGGGCGCTCCTCCGTGGCGACCAGCACCACGACGCAGCGGACACCGGCACGTCCCAGGTAGCGCGCCGCCACACTACCGTCGCCGCCATTGTTGCCGGCCCCCGCCAGCACGAGCACCGGCCCGTGGCCGGCCCGACTGGTCTGCTCGATTAGCGCGCGAGCCGCGGCGGCGACGGCGGCACCTGCCTGCTCCATCAACAGTTCAAGCGGGACGCCCTGCCGCTGCGCACGCCGGTCGGCGCCCCGCATCTCCTCCGCGCTCATCGGCTGTCGTGCGCCCGCGGCAGCCCAGTGGCCCGCCAGATCCGCCAGGTCGTAGCCGCCGGCGGCCAGGAACGGGTCATCGGCC
This sequence comes from Chloroflexota bacterium, assembly GCA_013815585.1. Taxonomy (GTDB): domain Bacteria; phylum Chloroflexota; class Limnocylindria; order Limnocylindrales; family CSP1-4; genus JACDFU01. Next base: position 8,454 of record JACDFU010000116.1, on the reverse strand, counting down.
GGAAGGACCAGGTCATGGGGCGCGTCATGGGGCGGGGCGTCGAACGCAGTCATCGCGCCATGGTACGGGCCGGGCGGAGGTGCCCGGTCGTGCGCCGGGTCCGGGATCGTGACGGCTGGATTCCGGGAGACCGAGCCGCCTCAGCCGGTGCTCTGCAGACCCGCCGCCACGCCGCTGACAGTGAGCTGGACGATGCGCAGCAGCTCCTCGCGTGCCGGGTCGTCGGGAGAAAGAGCACGCAGCCGTGCCAGGGTCTGTACCTGGAGCTCGCTGAGCGAATCCACGTAGGGGTTCCTGAGCTCGATGCTGCGCTGGATGATGGGCGTCGAGTCGAGCAGCCCCGTCCGCCCCGTGACCGCCAGCAGGCCGCTGACGCTGAGCTCGAACTCGGCCTCGATCTGACGCCAGATCCGCCGCGCCGAGTCGCGATCGGGGGCGAGGCGGGCATAGCTGCGTGCGACGCCCATATCGGTTCGAGCAAGGATCAGCTCCGCGTTGTCCATGACCGACGCGAAGAATGGCCACTCGCGGTACATCTCCGGCAGCTCGGACTCCGCCACGTTTCGCTCGCGGTTGAAGGCGGCGATCGCGCTGCCCAGCCCATACCAGCCGGGCAGGCTGGCACGACTTTGGGACCAGGCGAACACCCAGGGGATGGCGCGGATCGAGTCGAGTGGCGGCGGGTCGGCACTGCTGTGATCACGGGCCGCGGGTCGTGAGCCCAGGTTCAGCTCGGCGAGCTCGCCGATCGGCGTGGCGGCGCGGAAGAACGGCTCGAAGGCCGCGTCGTCCCAGACGAGCGCGCGGTATGTCTGTCGCGCCGTCGCCGCAAGCTCTTCGATCACCGGCGTCCACCGGGCAGCGGCCGCTCCGACCGCCTGGTCGTGCTCCTGAGTGCTTGCGCGGAAGACGGCGTTCAGCTGCTGCTCGAGCTGCCGCTGGGCGATCTGGGGGTTGGCGTAATGGGCCGCGATCACCTCGCCCTGCTCGGTGACCTTCAAACGGCCATCGACCGATCCGGGAGCCTGCGCGAGGATCGCCCGGTTCGTGGGGCCGCCTCCGCGCCCGATCGCACCGCCTCGGCCGTGGAAGAGCGTGAGCTCCACGCCGTGGCTGTGGGCGACCTCGACCAGTGCTGCCTGCGCCTTGTAGAGCGCCCAGGCGGCCGCCAGGAACCCGGATTCCTTGTTCGAGTCGGAGTAGCCGAGCATCACCTCCTGCCTCCTGCCCCGCGCCTCCAGGTGCCGCACGTAGCCCGCGTCCCGGAGCAGCGAGTCGAAGATGGCGCCAGCATCCCGGAGCGCGTCGAGCGTCTCGAACAGCGGCACGAAATCCAGTGGCAGCGGCTCTGCCGCTCCCGGCCTGCGCTCGAGTGCCAAGTCCGCAAGCTCGATGACGTCGAGGACATCCCGCTCGCTCACGGTGAAGCTCACCACGTAGCGATGAGCCGCTTCCTCCGCGAAGCGTGCCTGGAGATCACGAACGGCTCGAAAGACGGCCAGGACCTCGGCCGGCGTGACGCCGCCCACGGCGAGAGGCTCATCCCGCGAGCTGCCCGCGCTCAGCGCCGCCAGCGCCGCGCGGTGGACGGCGGCGTGCTGGCGGACCTCGAGGGAGGCGAAGTGGAAGCCGAAGGTATCGATCTGCCAGGCAAACTCCTGGAGCTGGCCCCAGGCGACGCGCCCGCCCTTCGAGGCGGCGAGCCCGCGCTGCAGGACCGCGATCTCCGAGGCAAGCTCGGAAGGTGAGTCGTAGCCCCCACGCTGGTCGTCCCGCGACTCGGTCAGCCTTGCCCGCGTGCGCCGCAACCGCTCAGCCGTGTAGCCGAGCGCCTGCCGGTACGGTTCGAGTGGAAAGCGGCGCTGCAGCATCCGCCCGGTGTCGGGGAGCTGCGCCCGTGCGGCGCGAAGCATCGTGCGTACATCCTCGGGAGGCGGCGCGGTCCGCTCGGAGACGGCGATCGTCTGCATCAGTCGCTCGGCCACGCGCTCGTATCCCCGCAGGACATGGTCGGCGTGGATCTGGAGCGTCTGGGCAGTGATCTCGGCGGTCACGAAAGGATTGCCGTCGCGGTCGCCGCCGATCCACGAGCCCCAGCGGAGGAAGGCCGGCACTCGCGGAGGCCGCGTCCCGGTTCGACCGGCATCGCTCGCGGCGACATCGGTCGGCGGCGCATGGGGCCCTGCCTCGGCAGACGGCGCGAGCATCAGACCGTCGAGGGCAGCGTCGACCTGTCGGTAGATCCGCGGGACCACTCCGAACAGCGTCTCGTCGAAGAACACCATCGCCGATCGCACCTCGTCGAGCGGTGTCGGTGGTTGATCCCGGATGGCGGTGGTGAGCCAGAGCAGCGTGATCTCTTCGCGCAACCGACGCCGGACGTCGGTGTCCTCGAAGGGTGTGAGGCGAGGATCGTCGAGTCGCTCGAGGAGAGCGGCGAGGCGCCTCAGTGCCACCAGTACCGTCCGTCGGCGGGCCTCGGTGGGGTGCGCCGTGAGGACGGGGCTGATTCGAAGCCGCGCGACCAGCTTCCGCAGATGCAGGGCGGCAGCAGGCGACGTAGGACCGGCCAGCAGCGCATCCGCGATACTGCCCTCGATGATGCCGCCGGGCGCGGCGCGTTCGCGGCGTCGAAGGGTGCGCACGCGATGGCGTTCCTCGGCAAGGTTGATCAGCTGAAAGTAGAGCGTGAACGAGCGGGCCAGCAGCTCCGCATTGGCCGGCTCGAGGGAGGCCAGGTCGCGGGTCAGCCGACGTCGCTCTCGCGACCCCCCTGCCCTCCGGATGCCGATGGTCCGGCGGCGCACTCGTTCGACGAGCTCGAGGAGCTCCATTCCGCCCTGCTCGACGATGACCTGGCCGAGCAGCGAGCCCAGGAGCTTGACCTCTCGGGCCAGCGGGTTGCGCGCTCCCGCTGAGCCGATACCTCTTGGTTCGGCCTGTACGGCCGGGTTCCGCGCGCCCGCCACGGCGCGACGATACAGCGCTCAGACGGGCAGGCGAACCCTGCCGCCTGAATCGCGCTCGATGATGCCCTCGCGGCTCAGCGATGCGAGTGCCTTCTCCACGGCCTGGGCGTCGTGGCTCCCGAGCGGCGCATCGATGCGCGCCCAGCTGCCCGGAGGGACCCCGCGGAGCATCTCGACGAGGCGACCTCGAAGCCAGCGCTGCGTTCCGGGAAAAGGCGTCCCCGTTCCGCGCGGACGCTGGCCATCTACCCGTTCGCGGATGTGACTCGGCCCCAGGCCGACGCCTCCCAGCGCTCGCGCCCGGTAGACGCATCCGGGCGCAAGTGGACATTCAGGACATGCAGGCCGGACGGGCCGACAAACGAGCGAGGCCAGGTCCATCATGGCGTGCGTCCACCGGGCAGCGTGCAAAGGGTCGACGAGCGCGTCCGCCCGCCGCTGCAGCTCGCGAGGAGCAAGGGCCACGCCGCGGTCGGCCGAGGTACCGTGTCCCGCGATCACCCTGCCGACCACCCTCCGGACGTTGGTGTCGACCGCCGCAACCGGCCTGTTGAAGGCGATTGCAGCAACGGCGTGCGCCGTTTAGGCCCCTACCCCCGGGAGTGCCTCGAGATCGGCCAGCCCACGCGGCAGCTCACCTCCGTGACGGGCCACGATCAGGCGGGCGGCGCGCTGCAGATTGAGCGCTCGGCGGTTGTAGCCGAGGCCTGCCCACGCGCGAAGCACGTCGCCGCCCGATGCCAGGGCCAGGAGCTCGACCGTCGGAAAGCGGGTCATGAAGGCCGACCAGGCGGCGTCGGCGCGACCCACCTGCGTCTGCTGCGCCATGACCTCGCCGACCAGGACGCCATAGGGGTCGCCGCAGCTCCGAAAGCCCAGGCTCCGGCCTCGTTCGCCAAACCATTGGAGCAACGGGCTCGGACCGTCCTCGTTGCCGGGCGTCCCGGGCATGACTCGCACCACGGCCCTAGTATCGAGAGATGCCAGCGCAGCGTGCCCGCCTGCCGGTGGGGCGCGGACGGGCCCCGCTGACCATCCTCTTCGACGCGGAGTGCGCTTTCTGCACCGCCCTGGCCGACCTCGCGGAGCGCCTGGATCAGGGCGCCGCGCGCCTGCGCCACCATCCGCCACGCTTGCGCCTCGTGCCGCTCCAGCGGGCAGAGGATCTGCCCGGACGCCCGGACCTCGCGCTCGTCGCGCGCAGCCACCCCCTGGGAGACGAGATCCATGTCGTGGACGCGTCCGGCAAGGTAAGCAGCGGTGGGCTCGCGGTGATCGTCGTCGCATCGGAGCTGCCGATGGGAAGCCTGGTCAGGGTCTGGTCGCACCTGCCCGGCTCAGGCCGACTCGCTGATGGCGTGTACCGGCTGGTTGCCGGGCAACGAGGCAAGCTTGGGCGACTGCTCCGGGTCGCTTAGCCGTCACCTCCCTGCAACCCCGCGGCAGGGCCGGACGTGCCGCTTGTCATGCCGCTCCACCCAAGCTGACGACCTCAAGCACTGGGAGGAGATTGATGGCGGACCTCAAGGACGTCCGGAAGGGGGCCACCGGGGCCGCCGAGACCGTGGCGGGCACGGTCGGTGACCTGGCCAAGGGGGTTACCGAGAACCTCGAGGGCCTGACGCGTGATATCGGTCGGGAAGTGAAACGAGTGCGTCCAGGCGAGCGCCGTGACCCTCGCAACCTCGTGCTCCTGCTCGCTCTCGCCGTCCTGGCGATCGTCGTCCTCGTGGTCGGTGGATCTCGAGCGGCAGGCGCCCAGGACGATGACGAGCTCGACTGGACGTAGCCGCAGGCCGGGATCCGGCCACTCCACGTCCCCTTTCCATGGGCTCGGGTGCCGTCTCCACCCGGATGGCTCTTGTATCTGAGGCGAGTCAACGACCATAGGAGGTCTGCATGAGCGACCACGACAACGACACGACGCGCCGCGAGGGCGAGGTCGAGGTTACAGAGGGTGAGACCTACGTCGTCCGCCCCGATAGCAGCACCGGTAGCACGGTCGCCGGGAGCACGACGAGCTCCGATCCCGTGGCGACGGACACGACCGCCAGCTACGCCGGCGGCAGCGACACGTACCGCATGGAGCGAGACGACCTGGGTCGAGGAACCGCCCCTGAGAACCAGGAGGCCGGCGGAGAGGCGCTCGGCGCTGGAGCGGGGGCCCTGGGTGGGGCAGCGCTCGGTGCAGTCGTGGGCGGGCCCCCGGGAGCGGTCATCGGCGGCGTCGTTGGTGCTGCCGGCGGGGCCATTGCCGGTGAGGCCGCCGAGGGCGGCGATGAAAAGGCAGCTTCGGGCGCAGGCGGTGGTGCGGGTGCCGTTGCAGGTGCCGTGCTCGGCGGCGCGGTGGCCGGTCCTCCGGGCGCAGTCGTCGGCGGAGCCGTCGGTGCCGGAGCCGGAGCCGGGGTTGGCGATCAGGCGACCGAGGAGGTCGAGGAGACCGACACGGGTTCTGATCGCGTTCGCTAGCTCGGTTGGGATGGGCGGTTCCCCGCCCCTTCCATGACAGCCAGACCAGTAGACGACGGCTCTGCCACGTGGCGGAGCCGTCGTTTCGCGTTCGGAACGCAGGGTGGCTTGCCCTTCTCGGCACGACCCCGCAGCATGGCGGCCAGATGAAAGACGACGGTCGGCCCTTGAGAATCGCGCAGGTGGCGCCTCCACTCGAGCGGGTGCCACCGCTGGCCTATGGCGGCACGGAACGGATCGTGCACGAGCTGAACCTCGAGCTGACGCGACGCGGTCATGAGGTGACGTTGTTCGCGAGCGGCGACTCGGACGCGCCCGGGGAGCTGGTCGCAACCGTTCCCGAAGCCCTTCGCCCGGCTGGCTTCGGAGGCGACCCGTCGCCCTATTTCCTCGTCAGCCAGCTCGAGGTCCTCCGCCGGGCGGACTCCTTCGACGTCATCCACAGTCACCTGGAATGGCCGAGCCTGATGCTCGCTCGGGCCTCGCAGACGCCTGTTGTATCCACCTTCCATGGCCGGCTCGATGTCCCGGCGGCCCGCCAGGCGTTGATCGACCCGCCGCCCTGGCTCGTCGCCATCAGCCAGAGTCAGGCGAGCGCGCACCCCGAAGTCCCCTGGACGATCATCCACAACGGTATGAACCTTGCCGGGGCGCCGTTTCGCGCACGTCGCGAGGATCACCTCTGCTTCGTGGGCCGCGTGGCGCCCGAGAAGGGCATCGTCGAGGCACTCGAGGTTGCCCGGCTGGCAGGCCGGCCTCTGAAGATCGCCGCCAAGATCGGCACGCTCCCCGAGGAGCGGGAGTACTACGAGGAGATCGTCGGCCCGCTCATGAAGGATCCCAATGTGGAATTCCTCGGCGAGCTGCGAGCACCCGAGCGCGACCAGCTCCTGGCCTCGAGCTACGCGGCGCTGATGCCGGGTTCATGGCCTGAGCCCTTCGGCCTGGTCGCGATCGAGGCCTTGGCCTGCGGCACCCCGCTGCTGGCGCGGCGGGTCGGTGCCCTGCCCGAGATCATCCGCGACGGCATCGACGGCTTCTTCGGCGACGACGCTGTACAGCTGGCATTCCTATGCGAACGGGTGGAGGAGCTGGATCGCCTCGCGATCCGCGATGCCGTGCTGGATCGGTTCTCGGCGAGTCGGATGACCGATCGCTATGAGCAGCTCTACGCCGCAGCCATGAGCGGGCAGGACAGTTCGGAGGCCGCCTTTGCTGAGCCACCCCCCGCGCTGACGACGCTCCGCCGCGGCGCCTGATCGGCCGACGGTCACGAGGAGCGCGGGCTGGACTCGGTCTGGCCCCCCCAGGCCCTGCGAGCGACAGCGGCACTCCTCAGCAGCGCAAACCCGGCCAGCATCGTCCCCAGGGCCAGAGCGGCCAGCCAGCCGATGAGCCCGTAGATCGCGAGCCGAATATTGCCCACCGCGCTCTCTGACAGGCCGGGCAGCTCAAGCTCTTCCACGGACACGACGAGTTCGTCTACCTCGTCGCCGAGCTGCTGGAGGTTGGTACGGGCCGCGCGGACGTCGTCGACGTTGCGCACCAGAGAGGTGCCGATGGCATCCAGATCCGTCCCGAGGTCGCGCAGCTGCGTGCCCGCCCGGTCGAAGCTCGGTGCAATGTTGGCGAAGGGCTGTACGCCCAGGATGATCACATTCATCTGCTGAGCCAGCGAGAACATCGTCGCCGACACGTCACGCGAAAGGTTGGCCGCCCGGTCAGAGGACTGCTTGGTCTGGGCCAGGCTGGCGTCAAACCCCTCGAAGCCGGTGGCCGCATCGTCGATCGTTTGAGCGGTGCTGCGCAACGCATCCACGAGGTGCCCCCGTTCCACCTCCAGCGACTCACCCACGGAGTCGAGCTGCTCGAGGGGCTCGGAGATCAGCACCGCTGCGCCGAGGAGCACGACAAAGCCAAACAGGCCGTAGCCGGCGAGCAGGAACCCGAGCAGCCAGCGGAGGCGACTTGGCGGCCCGGTGGCGCCGAGCAGAGATCCTTGTTCGCTCGTCGATCGGCCCGCCGTTCCGCTCTACGCCCGGTGCAGCTGGCGCCTGAGAAGGAAGCCGGTCAGGAAGAAGAAGACCAGGGAGATGCCGGCGAGGACGGCGAGGAGGTGCGAGGCATAGGTGCCTCCCCGAAGCATCTCGTCCTGTAGCAGCCGGATCCCGGAGGTCACCGGCAGAGCATGCGCCGCGATGCGAACCGGTTCCAGGAACTCCGCGATGGGCAGCACCAGACCGGAGAAGAAGACGGAGGCGAGCAGGATCAGCAACGACAGCTGGACCGCCTGGCGCTCCGAATCCGCCACCACTGAGACGAGCAGCCCCAGGCCAAGGGAGGCGACGATGACGAGCGCGACCGTCCCCGCGAAGAAGACGGGGTCGCTGAGCAGGGGAACGGCGAGAACGGTCACGAGCAACCCCAGGATGATCGCACCGACCACCGCGGTGAGAAAGCCGAAGCCCAGGTACTTCCCGAGCAGGATCTCCCAGGTCGTCACCGGCGAGAGGCGATAGAGCTCCATGGCGCCGCTCAGGCGATCCCGGACCAGCGAAAGCGAGGTCAGGGTGACGGCCATGTGTTGGAGGATGAGGGCCAGCACGGCGGGCGCGAAAAACGGGACCACCGAAGGCGTGGTCTGGGCGAGATTCGCCGTCTCCGCGACGGTCGGCTGGGCGATGACCTCGGGCGGTATCGATGCGGCAGCGGGCTGGTTGAGCTCGTTGATCGCGTACTGCTGTCCCTCCCCCACGGCACGCGTCAGGATCTCACGGTTCACCTCCTGCTGGAGGCGGTAGGCCAGGAACCCCGCGTAGTTCGTGAGCACAGGATCGATCTCGTTGAACTCGATGCTCAGGACGGCCTGCTGGCCCTGCCTGAACTGAGTTGCCGCGTTCGCTGGCGCCACCACCAGCAGGTCGATCTCCTGGCGTCGGAGCCGCTCGCGGGCCGCCGTTGCGTCGCCTGTGATCTCGACGACCTTGACGGCCGGTCCCGCCAGGTCCTGGTAATA
>JACDFU010000194.1 GCA_013815585.1 Chloroflexota bacterium | reverse complement strand
AGCCCTAGGCCGACAGGCGGCGAACCTCTCGGAGCCACTCATTCCGGCCCACGATGGGCAAGAATACGTTCCGGTGTGCGTTCCCGAGCCCAGCACCCTTCGGGCGCGCAACGCTTCTTCTAGTGGAACGGTGGCGTCAGCGCCTGACAACGGCTCAGACGCGCTGTTGGTGTCGTCAACAGCGGCAGCAGAGCGGTGAGGTTGAGTCCCAGGACCGGTCTCCACGGATGAGGGCTGGACGCACCGGCCAGCATGTTGCTAACGCTTCTTATCGCCGTTAGAATGCGCCAGCCATGACAGTTCCTCAGCTTACGCAAGCCGCTCGAGCCGAGGTCCGATCTGTCCTCGGGCGAGCCGGGCTCCCCGATGATCCAAACCACTTCATCGAGCTTGTCAAGGATGCCGTTCGCACCGTCGTTCTGGTCCGGCATGCCTTGGATCCAACCGCGCTAACCGAGCTTGAGGTCCGCGAGCTGCGCGAAATCGGGCTCAATCCGGTGACGGATACAGAGGGATCCAGGGAGGCCACACGATCGGCGACCGCCAAGATGACGGCGATCTTCGCTGACTCCCTTACTGTGGAGGATGCCGCGGAGCGTATGCGCCTCAACCAGAGCCGACTGCGGCAGATGCTGCTGGATCGATCGCTCTATGGCATCAAGGCTGATGGCGAGTGGCGGGTGCCAGCCTTCCAGTTCAGCGGCGAGCGGCAGGTTCGCAACCTCGGCTCCGTACTTCGCGCCACACCTCGCAATCTGCATCCCGTCGAACTCTTCAACTGGCTCGTCCGGCCGAACCCAGCGCTGAGGATCGATGGCCGGCCGGTGGCGCCACTCGCGTGGCTTGAGTCAGGTGGCGATCCAGGTCCCGTCGCAGCAATCGGCGCCGAACTCTAGCTCTTGTCGCGTCTCGCCGCGGCGCCAAACCTCCCGCTTCCTGCCCTGCAATCCGCGGATGTCCTACGACTCCGACGTGGCACGCGACTGGCTCGCGTCTACTTCGCTGCGCGTCGCGGCGCGACCTGGACTGGCTTCCGCGCATGGGGTCCTTCCGCCCGAGGTCGCTTCGATCATCACCTCCCGCCACCTGGTGACAGCCCAGATCGGGCAATGATGTATGCCGCAGGCGACGCCGAAACTGCCTTAGTGGAGGCGTTCCAGGAAACGTCTGTTCTCAACCGGACTCGCGACGATCCTTGGCTTGTCGTGTTTTCGCTCCGCCGCCAGATCCGTCTCCTCGATCTTCGGGGTTCGTGGTCCACCCGGGCGGGGGCAAGCATGGCACTCTCCGCGGCTCACGAGCCAAAAGCGACGCAGTCCTGGGCCCAAGCGATCTACGCTGAGTACGGCCACCTCCAAGGCCTCGTCTACCCGAGTGCGATGCGGGGTCGGCCGTCCGGTCCCGTGCCGGCGGGAGTCAATCGCGAACTCTTCTGCCAGAACGTGGCGCTCTTCGAGCGGGCGCGGCTGTCACTCCCGACCCGGCCACGACTTCACCTCCCGCTCGGCCATCCCGGTCTGGCCGGCATGCTCGGCGGGGTTGCGAGGGAGTACGGATACGCCATGATCTGATCTGAGGCGCCGGACTGGGGCGGCTCGCTGTCGGTCACAAGAAATCTCGGTTGTCGTGCCAGGCGGGATGGTCGTGAAATCGGCGTGGGCCGTGACATGGTCGGACCAGGCAGGTCACGGGCCGCTCGGCACCCGGAGGGGTTGCCCGGTAAGGCCCCGTCCCAGGCGGTCGAGGAGCCGGTGAACGATCTCGTCCGGGGCCCGCTCGAGATCCTCACCACTCACCTGGATGACGCGACGATAGCGCTCGTCCGAATATTGAGGAAGCGACCTGAGTCCTAGCTGACCGTCGAGGGACATTGCGGTTGCCCCACGAAGCTCGGTGACCGCGACGCCGAAATCCCACAGCCCCAGATAACGCGTGGCTGCGACAACCACTTGGGCGGTAAGCACAACCCGCTTGGTGAGCCCGGCGACGGCGACGTCGTTGACGAGCAGATTGTCGTGACGCCTCGTGATGCCGTTCGAGAAGAGTCGGGCCTCTCCCTCCTCGGTCACAACCAGCTCGAGGATTCGGTCGCCTTGCTCGACTGAGTCGACCCGTGTGAGGCTCCAGCCGTCAGCCCGACGGCCCATCGACAGCCCTCCGCCGAAGTCCGGCGACCACGGCTCGGAGAGAGCTGCGACGGGCCGGCCAGCAACCACGGCGCGGCTGAACCACGCGCGTCCGTCCTCCGTGGCATCGAGCAGCATCTCCTCGTGTCCAGTGGTCGGCCGGGCAAGGACATGCAGACGCGCGCCCGGCAAGAGGTTCGCGGGGCGTGGTTGCGCGATCTCGGCGTCTAGCTGCTGGCCGAGATCAGCGACCCGTAGAGCCCGCTGATCGCGGATGCGACGAACCTCGATGTCCGTCAGGACTAGATTTGTGGTGTCCCCTCTGCCGCGGTACCGACCGTCGACCATGTGGGGCGCGTCCGGGCTGGGAGGTATGACAATCAAGAGCACGCCCAGGGTTGGATCGGTCGCAGGAAGCTCGATCGTGCGGACCGAGACGGGCTGGTCGACCCGACTGGCCGCAATCTGGTCGACCCGCTCTTTGACCCCGGCAAGGGCTTGCAGGGCGAGCCGGGGCGGGTGGAGTTCCTCGTCGACGCCAATCACGATGAGTCCCCCGTCGACCGCCATCGACGCGAGGTCGACGGCGAGTGCCTTGTTCGCGGCCGCGCCCGTTGGCAGCTCCCGCTTGAAGTCGACCGTGTGAGCCTCGCCTAGAATGCGCTCGGAAAGAACCCGATCGAGCTCTTCAAGGCTGGACGGCAGCCAGATCATCGATCGAGGCTAGCAGCCCGGAAGCGTCGGACCTCTACCCCCGCCCACTTCTCCTCCGGGTAAGGAACGCTGGCGTCATGCGCCGGTGGATTCTGCGGGAACCATCGACTTTTCATCGCCGGGTCCCGCCGATACATGGTCGACGCAGACAGCGTCCTTCGGGTCGCTTCGGAAGGCGAGTAGGTAGGT
>JACDFU010000115.1:7301-9126 GCA_013815585.1 Chloroflexota bacterium | reverse complement strand
GGCGGAAGGTACGCCGGGCGGCAGCGTCGTCATCGGGGAATGGCAGCCCCCGGACAACCTCAATCCCTATTACTCGAACGCCTTCGCGACCTCGGAGGTCCTGTATTCGACCCACCCGGGGCTGTGGGAGACCTCGTCGGACGGCCACTGGGTGCCGGACCTCGCGTCCAAGATGCCAACCTTCGGGGACGGTTCGGTCCGCGAGATCGGCCCGGTCGAGTGCACCTACGTCCCGCCGCCCCCGGCCGAGGCGACCGGTGAAGCGACCGGCGAGGCCACCGCGGAGGCCACCGAGGCGGCAACTGCCGAGGCGACCGCAGAGCCCGAGCCCGAGAATGGCTTCGAGGTCGATCTCGAGATGCCGCCCGGCCTGAAGTGGTCGGACGGCGAGGCGCTCGACCTGAACGACCTGCGCTACACGTGGGAGTGGAACCTCGATCCCGATCAGGTCGGTCTGGTGACCGGCACGACCGGCTGGGAGGACATCGCCACATTCGAAGTTGCCGAGGACGGCCTGACCGCCACGGTCACCTTCTGCGCCCCGTTCGCCGGTTTCTACGGGCTGCTCGGCAGCACCATCCTGCCCGAGCACTATTTCTCCGAGATTCCGGTAGCCGAGGCGAGTGAGCGCTCGATGCCCGTCAGCGCGGCCATCGCCGACGTGCCCTCCTCGGGGCCGTTCATGTTCCAGGAGGCCTCGCCCCAGGCGATCACCCTGGTCCGCAACCCCAACTACACCAGTGAGACGGCCTGCGGCACGCAGGCATGCCTCGAGGAGGTCACCTACCAGTTCTACGCCGACGTCGATGGCATGAAGGCGGCCTTCCTGGCCGGCGAGCTCGACGTGGCGCTCAATATGCTCGCTGCCGACTTCGACTCGATCAAGAACGTCGATCCGGCCATCGGAGAGGCGCTCAACGAGCCGGTCTGGGAGTACGAGCACCTGGACTTCAACCAGGGCGATGCGATCGAGGGCGTCACGGGCTCCGGCCACGAGATGCTCCAGGACGTGAATGTCCGCAAGGCTCTCTACCAGGCGATCGACAAGGAAGATCTCTTCGCGACGCTCTTCCCCGGTCAGCCGGCCCCGCCGACTGCCTGCTCGAACACGCCTCCGGGCCTCTACTGGCGGGTTGAGGATCTCGACTGCCCCGCCTTCAGCGTCGAGGAGGCCACGGCCGCCCTCGAGGCTGCCGGGTGGACCGACACGAACGGCGACGGCACGGTCGACAAGGACGGCGCTGAGGCCGTTCTCGAGGCCTGCACCAGCGCCGGGCGCCCGGTCCGTGAGCTGACCCTCCAGAAGGTCGCCGAGTACTTCGGCGCCATTGGCGTCAAGGTCAACGTCAACCTCGTCGACTCGACGGCCGTGCTCTTCGCCGGCTGGAACGACGTGGAGGCTGACACGAAGTGCAGCATCTACCGCGGGACCTACGATCTGGCCCTCTACGCGTACGTGCTGACCTTCGACCTCTTCGGAGACTTCTACTTCAGCTATCACTCCACCCAGATCCCGGATCTGCCGCCGCACGACGGTGGCAACACGATCCGGTACAGCAATCCCGAGATGGACGCAGCGCTCGACGTGCTCGCCAGTGAGATCGAGACGACCTCCCAGATCGAGGCCGCCATCAAGATCCAGGAGCTGTACGTCAGCGAGGCCATCGAGGTTCCGCTCTACTACCGGACCGGTGTCCGGGGCAAGTCCGTGCGACTCCAGAACTTCTTCAAGAACCCGGGCACATCGACCGACATGTGGAACATCGAGGACTGGTTCATCCAGGAGTAAGCGGTCCGCGTACCTCATAGCGACCTTCCAAGCGGT
>JACDFU010000115.1:0-7291 GCA_013815585.1 Chloroflexota bacterium | reverse complement strand
CCCCCGACCGCACGAAAAGGCACCAAGACACTACGGGGCGGGGTGTACACTCCCGCCCCGTAGTGCTATCTCCAGCCAGCGACTGAGAGCCGGGTTACCGAGAGACCGTGGCCAAGTACATCGTCCGCCGCACCCTTGGGCTCATCCCGCTGCTGATAGGGATCGTCCTGCTCAGCTTCGTCCTCATGAAGATGGCTCCCGGCGGGCCGCAGGCGCAGTTCAACCAGAACAACCGGGTCACCGAGGAGCAGATCGACCGCTGGCTGAAGCGCTGGTGCCTGGAGCGCAACGCCGGACCGCTGGGTGTCGCCAGGGAGTTCGGTGGCTGGGCAGGGATCTGGAACTGCGACACCGAGAGTTTCCTGAGCCAGCAGGGCGGGCTCAATTTCCTGCCACCGCAGCTGGGCGGCGGGGACAACGGCCTCATCCACGGCGACCTGGGCTTCTCGATCGACCAGGGCCGGCCTGTCGTCGACATGATCGCGGAGCGGGTCCCGGCCACCCTCCTGCTGACCACGGCGGCCCTCTTCCTGTGGGTCAGCGTGGCCGTCCTCCTGGGCGTGATCGCCGCCGTCCGCCGGTACTCGATCTTCGACCAGGTAGTGACCTTCTTCAGCTACGTCTTCTACTCGCTGCCCACCTTCTGGCTTGGGCTCATGTTCATCTTCCTTTTTGCCGTGGCGTTCAGGATCCTGCCTCCCCAGGGGATCACCACGCCCCGGACATGGCCTCCCTTCGGCACGGAGCGCTACTGGGGCGAGTTCGGCGAGAAGCCGTTGCAGGCAATTGTTGATATTGCCCGCCACCTGGTGCTTCCGGTCACCGTGCTGGTGCTCGTGAACATCGCCGCCGACAGCCGCTTCGTGCGAGCCAGCATGCTCGACGCCCTGAGCCAGGACTTCGTCCGCACGGCCAGGGCCAAGGGACTTCCCGGTCGGACCGTGGTCATGAAGCACGCCTTCCGCAACGCCATGCTTCCCGTGGTGACGAACGTCGCGCTGGAGCTGCCGTTCCTGTTCGGCGGCGCGGTGGTGACCGAGACGATCTTCAGCTGGCCGGGAATGGGCCTGCTCTTCATCACCGGTGTCGGTAGCCGCGACTATTTCCTGCTCATGGGCCTCCTGCTGATCACCTCGTTGCTCATCCTCTTCTTCAACCTGCTCGCTGACGTGCTCTACGCTGTTGTCGACCCCCGGATTCGCTACGACTAGGGAGGGTCCGCATGGCTGAGTCCTCTCGCGCCGTCGATGCGGCTGACGTCGCCAAGGTCGGCACGCCCGGGCCGGTCATCACCGACCTCGAAGAGACCGCCTCGGCGAGCGCGCGCCCTGCCGACCACGAGGTCTCCCTCGAGTCGCTCAACCAGTGGCAGCTCGCCTGGCGGCGCTTCCGAAAGCATCGCCTTGCTGTCATCGGCGCGTTCGCCTTCCTCTTCATGGTGACCATGGCCATCGTCGGGCCGATCCTCTGGCCGTACTCCGCGACGCATATCCCCGGGGTCACCACACCGGGCGGCGATCCACCCACCTTGAGCCCCATCCACAATCTCTTCGGGACTGACTTCGGCGGCCGAAGCGTGCTGCAGTTCGTGGTCGTGGGGTCGCGCATCTCGATCGCGGTCGGCGTCTTCACCGCGATCATCGCCACCACGATCGGTGTGACCGTGGGCGCGGTCGCGGGCTACTTCGGCGGCTGGATCGACGGGCTGCTGATGCGCTTCGTCGATCTCATCCTGGCCATCCCGTTCCTGTTCGTCGTCCTGGTCGCCGCCCGCTTTTTCGGCGGCGGCGACGTGGTCAGCCTGATCCTCATCTTCGGCCTCCTCTCGTGGGCCGGACTGGCCCGCCTGGTGCGCGCGATGTTCCTCTCTCTCCGCGAGGCCGAGTTCGTGCAGGCCGCCCGCGCCGTCGGGGTGGGGGACGTGCGCATCGCCTTCCGCCACATCCTGCCCAACGCCCTCGGCCCTGTCGTCGTCTCTGCCACGCTGATCATGGCCAGCGCCATCGTGCTGGAGGCCTTTGTCAGCTTCCTCAACTTCGGGATCCGGGCCACCGACGTCAGCTGGGGCAACGCCCTCTCGAACTCCAAGGGTTACCTGCTCCAGGGCAACTGGTGGTGGCCGTTCTTCCCTGGCATGGCCCTGGCGATCACGGTGATCGCCGTCAACTTCATGGGCGACGGCCTGCGCGACGCGCTTGATCCACGTTCGAAGGAATAGCGTGACCACGACCGTACCGGCCGGGCAGGCCGTCGAGACCAGCCTGCCCGTGGCGACGCGCAGCGGCCCTCCGCCCAGCGAGGTGCTCCTCGACGTGCGCGATCTGCGCACCTACTTCCACGTCATGGACGGCACCGTCAAGGCCGTCGACGGCATCAGCTTTTCCATCAACCGTGGCGAGACCCTCGGCATCGTGGGAGAGTCCGGCTGTGGCAAGAGCGTGACCTCGCTCTCGGTCATGCGGCTCCTGGACATCCCACCGGCCGAGATCCCCAGCGGGGAGATCTGGCTTGACGGCCAGGACCTGCTGAAGCTGAGCGAGGAGCAGATGCGCGCCGTGCGTGGCAACGACGTCGCGATGATCTTCCAGGAGCCCATGAGCAGCCTCAACCCCGTTTTCACGGTGGGCAACCAGATCTCCGAGGCGGTCATCCTCCACCAGAAGCTCTCCAAGCGAGACGCCAGGGACAAGGCGATCGAGGCCCTCCGCCTGGTGGGCATCGCGAATCCCGAGCGCCGCATCAAGCAGTACCCGCACGAGCTCTCCGGGGGCATGCGCCAGCGCGTGATGATCGCGATGGCGCTCTCCTGCGATCCCAAGCTGCTCATCGCGGACGAGCCGACGACGGCGCTCGACGTCACGATCCAGGCCCAGATCCTGGAGCTGATGCGCAAGGTTCAGGACGAGACCGGGACGGCGCTGATGCTCATCACCCACGATCTCGGCGTGGTGGCGGAGATGGTCCACGACGTCGTCGTCATGTACTCGGGGCGCGTCGTCGAGCAGGGCACGGTCGAGGAGGTGTTGCTCGAGCCGAAGCACCCCTACACAGAGGGCCTGATCTCCTCGATGCCGTCCAAGGGGAAGCGCGGCCAGAAGCTCAACGTCATCCGCGGCCAGGTGGCGAACCCGTTCAACCTGCCCAAGGGCTGCAACTTCACACCCCGCTGCCCGTATCGCTTCGAGCCCTGTCCGGACCACGACCCGCGCATCGAGCACCCGGGCGGACCTCCCGCCGCCTGTTGGCTGTGGAAGCCCGCTCCCGGCTATGGCACCGCACCGCGGGTCCGTGAAGGCGCGGTGACGGCGTCGGGCGCCAAGGCGCCGATCATGCTCGAGGAGGCAGCGCCCGCCGTGCTCGAGGTCAGCTCGTGACGGCTTCCCCGTCTGGCGAGCCGGTCGCGTCCCACGACGGCAACGGGCTCGGGGAGCCGCTCGTCGTCATCGAGAACCTCTTCAAGTACTACCCGATCTACGGCGGCATCCTGCGCCGCAAGGTCGGCGACGTGAAGGCGGTCGACGATGTGTCGCTGGAGGTCCGCCGTGGCGAGGTGTTCGGCCTCGTTGGCGAGTCGGGCTGCGGAAAGTCGACATTGGGACGGACGCTCATCCGCCTCCAGCCGCCGACGGGTGGCAGGGCGAGCATCGCGGGCGAGGATATCTTCGCGAAGAAGGGCAAAGACCTGAAGCGTCTGCGCCGCCGCATGCAGATCATCTTCCAGGACCCCGTGGGTTCGTTGAACCCACGCATGCCGGTGAGCGACATCATCGGTGAGGGCCTCCTCGCCCAGGCCGACCGGGAGAACCGCTGGGGGGACCGGAAGCTGCGCGACAAGCGCGTCGGCGACTACCTCGAGGCTGTTGGTCTCCGTCGCGAATATTCCCGGCGTTACCCGCACGAGTTCTCGGGTGGCCAGCGCCAGCGCATCGGCATCGCCCGCGCCCTCGCGCTGGAGCCGCAGTTCATCGTCTGCGACGAGCCCGTGTCTGCCCTCGACGTATCCATTCAGTCCCAGGTGCTCAACCTGCTCTCGGACCTGAAGCGCGAGTTCGATCTGACCTATCTCTTCATCGCCCACAACCTGTCGGTCGTGCAGTACCTCTCCGATCGGGTGGGGGTGATGTACCTCGGTCGGATGATGGAGACGGCGCCCGTCGACGAGCTCTACGCGAACCCGCGCCATCCCTACACCGTGGCCCTGCTCTCGGCCGTCCCCGAGCCCGACCCGCGGCGGCGCAAGAAGCGCATCGTGCTCAGGGGTGACGTGCCGTCGCCCGCCAACCCACCGAGCGGTTGCCGCTTCCACACGCGCTGCTGGCTTCGCGAGCAGCTCGGAAACCCGGAGAACTGCGTGACGGAAACGCCCGAGTTCCGCGAGATCACGCCCGGCCACCGGGTCCACTGCCACTGGGCAGAGAAGATCTCGGGCGGCATCGTGGCGCAGGCAGCGGCTTCGCAGGATGTCCTGAAAACATCGGAACCGCTGGTCAGCTGAGCCACCAGCGCGGTAGGGACTTGCGGGAAGCCCACGTCATGCGCCAGCATGGCGGGGCCCGCGGCGAGTATCGGAGGGTGGAGGGCCCTTCCCGCCCGAGCGGTGGGACCGGACACCCGCTGGGAGAGAGAACGGATCGGGAACAAGCGTCCCGGTTCGGTCGCTATAGAGCTGTTCGGTCAGAACAGGTTTGGAGGAGGTAAGGATGTCGCGTTCCCGAATCGGAGCGCTCCTGGCCGTGCTCGCGCTGCTTGTCAGCGCGTGCGCACAGGGCGCCGCCACGCAGTCTCCGGCAGCCGCCACGAGCGCGGCCGCCAGCGAGCCTGCCAGTGAACCCGCGAGCGAGCCGGCCAGCGAGCCTGCCAGCGAGCCTGCCAGCGAGCCCGCGGCATCTGAGACGACCGGCGCCGGCACGCCGGGAGGCACGCTCGTCGTGGCCCTCCCCGGCGACATCGACAATCTCGACCCGGCCCTGATCTCAGACAGCAACTCGTCCTACGTGATGAACCAGGTCATGGAGAGTCTCGTTCAGCTTGCGCCGGGGTCGGTCAGCGAGATCGAGCCGGTGCTTGCGGAGAGCTACGAGGTCAGTGACGACGGTCTGACCTACACCTTCAAGATCCGCGAGGGCATCACCTTCCACGACGGCACCGAGTTCAATGCCGAGGCGGTCAAGTTCAACTACGACCGCTGGCTGAACTTCCCCGAGGAGCTCCAGGCCTTCGCCTACTATGCCGGTGCGGTCTTCGAGGGCTTCGGCGACGGGTCGAACATCGCCTCGACCGAAGCCCCGGATGCGACGACGTTCATCGTCAACCTCAAGGAGCCCCGCTCCAACTTCCTCATCGCCCAGACGCTGGCCCCCTTCCAGATCTCGAGCCCCGCCGCGCTCGAGGCCGGAGACGCCGACAATCCGGACCCGACCAAGAGCACCTACGCCCAGAGCGAGGGCATGGTCGGGACCGGCCCATTCAAGCTGAAGGAATGGGTGCGCGGCGACCACGTGACGATCGAGAACAACCGCGAATACAGCGGCGCCCAGCAGCCCGCGCTGCTCGACGAGATCGTCTTCCGACCCTTTGCCGACCAGACGGCCGAGTTCAACGCGATCGAGGCCGGCGAGGTCGACTTAGCCCAGACGATCGCCCCGATCGACGCCGAGTCCATCGCGGGCAACCCGGAGCTCCAGGTCATCGATCGCGGCGAGTCCTGCAACATGGGCCACCTGGCTCTCAACCAGCAGTACGAGCCGGTCAACAACCTGAAGATCCGCCAGGCCATGGCCTTCGCACTCAACAAGCAGTCCTATATCGAGACCTTCTACGCCGGCCAGGCAGTCCCGGCGGACAACTGGATGCCGCCGTCGGCGCAGTTCTACAAGCCGCTCGGGCTGCCGACCTACGACCCGACCCGCGCCGAGGAGCTCATCGCCGAGGCGAAGGCCGAGGGCGTGACAGACCTCGAAATCGACTTCTGGTATCCGTCCGACGTGGCCCGGCCCTACATGCCGGATCCGAAGGGCCTCTTCGAGGCGATCCAGAGCGACCTCGAGGCGGTCGGCTTCACGATCAATCCGAATACCGCCACCTGGAGCCCGGATTACCTCGATGCCGAATCGGTCGGCGAGTACGAGGCCTGGCTGATCGGCTGGACCTGTGACTGGGCCTCTGCCGATAACTTCCTCAGCACCGCCTTCTTCGGCTATCGAGACGGCGAGCCGAACCCCGAGTACGCCTACGACAGCGACGAGTTGGACCAGACCATGGGCCAGGCGCTCTCGTCGACCGATGAGGCCGAGATCGAGGAACTCTGGGGCAAGGCCCAGGACATCGTCGGAGCGGACCTACCCACCATCCCGCTCGTTCACTCGACACCCCCGGCCGCGGCCTCGGCCAAGGTCAAGGGCGTGACGGGAAGCGGCGCGCTCAACGAGTACTTCAACACCGTCTACATCGAGGAATAGCCGGCGTTCCCGGGCCGCAAGACCCGGGCGCCAACCCCACCTCCGGAACCGTCCATCCCCCGGGGCTCAATTCGAGCCTCGGGGCCGCTTCACACGGGGTAGGCAGGCCGGCGGATGCTCAAGTACACCGTTCGCAGGCTTCTCGGGGCGATCCCCGTCCTGTTCGGCCTGTCGATCGTGCTCTTCGCCTTCATTCACCTGCTTCCCGGCGATCCCTCGCGGGCGATCCTGGGGCAGCACGCGACACCGGCCGCAGTTGAGCGCCTGCGCGCGGTGCTCAATCTCGACAAGCCGCTCTACGAGCAGTACTTCATATACCTGGCCGGTCTCGCCCGCGGTGACCTCGGAGCGAGCATCATCAGCAACCGCCCGGTCCTCAGCGAGTTCCTGCAGAAGTTCCCGGCCACGATCGAGCTGACCGTGGCCGCGCTCATCTTCGCGGTTGGCCTGGGCATCCCGCTCGGGCGGCTGGCTGCCCGACATGCCCAGCGCTGGCCCGACGGGCTGGTCACCGCCCTCTCACTGTTCGGCATCAGCATCCCGATCTTCGTGCTCGGCCTGACGCTCCAGTACTTCATCTCGGTGCAGACCGGGCTGCTGCCCGTCTCCGGCCGTGTCGACGTCCGATTGGGCATAGACGCGGTCACCAACTTCATGCTCGTTGACACACTGCTGGCCGGGGACACCGGAGCCTTCGTCGACGCCCTCAAGCACCTCGTCCTGCCCGGGATCGCCCTGGGCTCGATTCCCCTCGCAATCATCACCCGGATCACGCGCGCCGCGGTGCTGGACGTCGCCAACGAGGATTACGTGCGGACCGCTCGGGCCAAGGG
>JACDFU010000193.1 GCA_013815585.1 Chloroflexota bacterium | reverse complement strand
TGCACGAACTGCCTGGGATGAGCCAGGCGGAAGCCGATCACGATGAGGATCCCGGCCAGCGACGCAAGGGGGATGAGCTCGAGCACGAACGGGATGGCCAGGATGGCCAGGAGCATGAATGCGCCGTGGAAGAAGTTCGACCAGCGGGTCTTCGCATTGTTCATCACGTTGGCGCTGCTGCGGACCACCTCGGCGATCATCGGCAGGCCCCCGAGCATGCTCGAGACCACGTTGCCGATGCCCTTGCCCAGGAACTCGCGGTTCATGTTCGAGCGGCGCCGGTACGGATCGAGCTTGTCGACCGCCGAAGCCGTGAGGAGTGACTCCAGGCTGGCCACGAACACATAGGCGAAGATGAGGCTCGCGGACGCGGGGAGCTTCGAGAAGTCCGGAAACGTGATGGCCCCCAGCAGGCCGCCTTCGGGCAGGTCGAGCATGAACCCGGAGTCCAGCCGGAGGGCGATCGCCAGGATGACGCCGGAGATGGCGGCGACGAGCGCGGCTGGAACGAACTGGGCGATCCTCCCGAGCCGCGGCCAGAGGACCATGATCACCATCGCCGCGATGGCGATCATCGTCACCGAGACATTGAGCTTGCCGAGACTCTCCGGGATCCCGAGGATGCCCTGGTTGAGGGCATGGAAGGCGGGGAAGTCCTCGGGGACGACGTGTCCGTGGGGAGTGCCTGCGCCCACCGCGACGTGGAACTGACGGGACATGATGATGATCCCGATGCCCGCCAGCATGCCGTGGACGACCGACAGCGGAAAGAAGTTCGTGAGCTTGCCAGCCCTCAGCAGGCCGAGGACGATCTGGATGACGCCGCACGCGACCCCGACCGCCAGCGCGTACCGGTAGCCGGCGAGCGGGTCGCCATCGCCGAGGGTTTCGATGGCGCCGAGCACGATCACGATGAGCCCGGCGGCCGGACCGTTGATCGTGACGTACGAGCCGCTCAGGAACGACACGAGCATCCCGCCCACGATCGCGGTGATGATGCCGGCCATGGGCGGGGCGCCCGAGGCGATCGCGATGCCGAGCGACAGCGGCAGCGCGATCAGGAAGATGACGAAGCCCGACAGGAGGTCGGTTCGCCAGTTCTCGAGGAGCCCGGGGACCCAGTCCTTCGGCAGCGGGGGTGTTGCGGACGCCACTTCCGGTTCGTGTGCGCCGCTGTGTGCCATCGTGGCCCCTCCTCGATACGTGACCAGGGGCAAAGCCGCTCTGTCCCGCGCCGACTCTAGGACCCCCTGGGGGTGCGCGGCCGTTCACGATTCGGCTAGAAAGTCGTAACCGTCTTGTAACGATTCCGCCCGGTGCTCCACCGTCCGCGGTCGCGGCAATCGTGCCGGAGGGGACGCCGTCGGCGCGGATCCGTCCGCGCAGCGCGACTTCAGGCACCACCGGTGAGCCCAGACTGGGTCTCGTTCAACTCGAACCGGCGGCCAGCACGGCCGAGCGGCTCAGGCCAGGGCGAGCCGAGCCAGCTCGATGAAGAAGCTCGGGAAGATCCCCAGCAGCACGGACAGGACTGCGCCCACCAGCAAGGGCCCGACGATGAGCGGCGAAAGCTCCCGATTCGTCGGACGTGCCACCCGAGAGCTGTCCTCGGCGCGTTGCGCTGCCCCGGCGTCCTGCTCCGGCGGCGACCCGAAGAAGGCGGCGCGAATGATCCGGAAGTAGTAAGCGGCGCTCAGCAGCGTGGTGGTCACGAGGACGACGAGGACGGCAAGACTGCCCGCCTCGATCGAACCGGTGACGAGGAACCACTTGGTGATGAAGCCGGCGGTCGGCGGGAGACCGACGATGCTGAGCGCCCCGATCGCGAAGGCCGCCATGGTCCACGGCATCTCTCGTCCGATGCCGCCGAGCTCGGAGATGTTTGTCTTGCGGGTAGCAAGGTAGATGGAGCCGGCGCAGAAGAAGAGGACGATCTTGGACTCGGCATGGTTCACCATGTGCATGATCCCCCCGACCATCGCCGTCGGGCTCAGGAGCACGACTCCCAGGATCATGTAGGACAGCTGACCGATGGTTGAGTACGCGAGAACCGCCTTCAGGCTGTCCAGCCTCAGCGCACGGAGCGACGCCAGCACCATCGTGACCGAGACGACGATGGCGGTCACGACGTCGAGATCGAGCTCTCGAAGGAGGTCCCTGCCGAAGATGTCGAGGATCACGCGGAGGATCAGGAAGACACCCGCGTTGACCACGGCGACCGCGTGGAGCAGGGCACTGACCGGTGTCGGAGCGACCATCGCTGCCGGCAGCCAGGCGTGAAACGGCATGATCGCCGCCTTCGCGCTGCCGGCCAGGAAGAACCCGTAGACGATCACCAGCACCGTGGCGCTGGTACCGGGTGGAAAGACGCCGTTTGGTCGGAAGTCAAAGGTGCCTGACAGGGTGTACGTGAGAATGATCGCCGGCAGCAGGAAGATGAAGGAGGCGCCGAGCTGGTAGAGGAGGTATTTCTGCCCAGCAGCGTAGGCCTCTCTTGACCCCGTGTGCGTCAGCAGCGGGTAGGTCATGAAGGTGAGCAGCTCGTAGAAGACGTACAGCGTCAGGAGGTTGGCGGAGAAGGCCACCGCCATGGTGGCCGCCATGGCGAGGGCGAAGAAGGCGTAGTACCGCGTCTGATCCTTCTCCTGGCCATGACGCATGTAGCCGATCGAATAGACGGTGGTCAGGATCCAGAGGAATGACGCCGTCATGCCGAATACGAGCGCAAGGGCATCGACCCGGAACGCAATCGCGACCTGGGGCAGGAAGGGCAGGACCGTGAAGTGGAGCGTCCCGCCGGCGAGGACCGGCGGGATCATCGTCAGGACGAGGACGAACTGGACCACCGCGGCGACGAGGGAGCACCCTTCCCGGAGGTTGGGCGTGTGGCGGGTCGCGACGACCAGGGCGGCTCCCGCAAGGGCAACCGCCATGGCCAGGAACGGGGCGATCGACTCAGTCTGCATGCTGGATCACCTGCGTTGCCGGCCCGGGTTCGATCCACTTCGCCTCGCCCGGCTCGCTCTGGAGGATAGGCGGGAGCGCAACCACCTCCGCGGCCACG
>JACDFU010000114.1 GCA_013815585.1 Chloroflexota bacterium | reverse complement strand
TCCTCCAGCAGCGCAAGGCCTCGATCGACGTCGCCGCCATACGCGACGTCGACGCCCAGGGTGCAGGTCGCATGACCGAGCGTGGCGATGGCCGCTGGCCCTGCCGCACGGGCCGTTGCCGCGGCACGCTCGGCGAGCGACGCGCTCTCGGTGAAGCGGCCGTCGAGCATGAGGTGTTGCGCCAGCGCACCGAGGACGCGTGCTCGCTCAGGGGTCGGCTCGTCCGGAACCAGTTGCACGGCTGACTCCAGCGCGGAGAGCGCGGGCACCAGGTCGCCGCTGGCCCAGCGATAGCGGCCCAGACGTTCGTACAGCAGGCCGACTTCGAGCTGGAGGTCCCGCCGCGCCGCCTTGCCACGCTCGGACGTTGCGCCGAGTGCCGTCGCGCTCGACCGTTCGGCGATGGCCTGCTGGACCAGCCCAACCGCCCGCCGGAAGGAGCCGGCCACGAACGAAGCCTCGGCCGCCCGTGCGAGAAGTCGCGAGGTGGGAATGCCCATCCCGGGCACTTCCGGATCGCTGGCTTCCGCGAGCTCGAGGGCGCGCTGGTAGTGGAGGAGTGCAGTGCCGCCCGGATCGAGCGCCTCCGCCGCCTCGCCCGCCGCGACGTGACTGTTGCGCGCAGCGGCGAAGCGCATCGCAGCCTCCCAGTGCCAGGCCTGCTCGCCTGGGACCGTGTCCAGCGCACGCGCAAGGACGGCGTGAGTGGCCTGGCGCTCGGCGGGGAGCCCGAGTGCCTCGATCGCCTCTGCGAACCGCTCGTGGAGGATGACGAGCTCGTCGCCGGCGACTGCGCACAGGCCACTATCTGTCGCCTCGGCCAGGCCCTGTTTCGACAGCCGGCCTTCGGGCAGCTCGAGCGCGAGCAACATCTCGCGTGGGACGGCCCTGCGGGCCGCCGCCAGCAGCCGCAGGCAGCGCACCGCACCGACCGACAACTGCTCCATCCGGGCCTCGATGATCTCCTCGAAGCGATCTGAGAGCCGCAGCCCCTCGATGGTCTCGTGCGCTGTCACCAGCTGCTCGGCCAGGAGGGGAATCCCGGCTGAGCCCTCCACGACGGCGGCCACGAACCCACCGGACGGCCGTTCGCCGGCGAGACCCTCCATGAGGCGGACGAGCTCGTCGCGGTCGAGTGGCTCGAGCCCGAGCGTCTCGACCTCGGGATGCGTTGCCAGCGCCGTGGCCAGCTCGCGGGTGGGATGATTGCGGTACAGCTCGTCGGGGCGGTAGCTGACCACGAGGGCGATGGGGAGCTGGCGGCTGATCCGCAGCAGGGTGTCCACAAAGCGCTGGGTGCCAGGATCGGCCCAGTGGAGATCCTCGAGGGCCAGCAGGACCGCCCCATCGCCGGCCAGGCGCTCGAGAACACCGAGGACCGCCTCGGAGAGACGGCTGGCCCGTTCGTCCGGGGCGGAAAGAAGCGGCTCATCGGGGACCGCGTCCAGCGCCGCCAGCCGTTCACGCAGGCGGGGCAACAGGAGCGCCAGGTCGTAGCCGGCGGTGCCGACGACTTCGCGGAGGCGCTCATCGGAAAGTCGTCCCAACGCCCCGCCGAGCGCGGTCGCCAGCGGCCGGTAGGCGACGCCCGACCAGGGCTCGTGGGCCGCGCCCCGACAGACGACGATGCCCGGCAGGTCCGCCAGGCGCCCGTCGAGCTCGGTCAGCAGGCGCGTCACGCCGATCCCGGCCGGCCCGACCAGGCAGATGCGCGTCGT
The DNA here is from genome assembly GCA_013815585.1 of Chloroflexota bacterium. Lineage (GTDB taxonomy): Bacteria > Chloroflexota > Limnocylindria > Limnocylindrales > CSP1-4 > JACDFU01. Next base: position 7,450 of record JACDFU010000114.1, on the reverse strand, counting down.
TCTGCCCTGGGCCGCTCGCTCGAGCCCAGCGGCCAGACGCGCGAGCTCACGCTCCCGCCCGACGAACGCCATGGCGAACAGGATAGCGTCCGCGATACTGCGCTCCGTGCCGAGACCGCCCGTCCATCCTGCCAACGACCTGAATGCACTCTCCGGGGCGGAGTGGCTCTACTTCACCAAGTCACTCTGGACGACGGCTTATCCCTCCGAGCTCGGCCACCCGGCGCGAAAGGCCCACGGCGCGAACAAACCGCCCCGCCTGATGGCGAGGCTCATCGAGTTCTTCTCGCGGCCCTCAGAGCTCGTGCTCGATCCTTTCGCCGGCGTGGGCGGCACACTGCTCGGCGCGGCCATCTGCCGAGAGCCGCGCCGCGCTCTCGGCTTCGAGCTCGATCCCCGCTGGGTCGCGGTCTACGAGGCTGTGGTGCGCGATGCCCGGGCTGATCGCGACGGAGCGGGCGCGCAACTGATCGATCTTGGCTCTGCGGACCCCGGCGGCCCGCGAAGCTTCGACCCCAGCGGCTGCAGCCTGCACCAGGGTGATGCACTCCGGCTCATCGACGAGTTGGCTGACGCTTCGGTGGACTTCATTGCCACCGACCCGCCCTACAACCCCCAGCTTCGCCTCACGATGGCCGGCGGGCGCCTGGCAATTGCCCACGCCAATCGACGCACGGACTACGCGATGATCGGGGAAGACCCGCGCGACATCGCCAACAGCGCCAGCTATGACGAGTACCTGGACCGGATGGGCGACGTCTTTGGCGCGCTCCGCCGTGTCCTCCGCCCTGGCCGCTACGCGGTGGTGATCGTGCGTGACGCGTACCAGGACGGCCGGTACCGGTTCACGGCCGCCGACCTGGCCGGGCGAGCCCAGGAAGTCGGCTTCGTAGCGAAGGGCGACTTGGTCTGGTACCAGGCAGGCACCCGGCTACGGCCCTACGGCTATCCGCGGGGGTTCGTTCCGAACATCGTGCACCAGCACATCCTCGTGCTGGGTACCCCAGGCCCGCGCTGATCTGCCGCGACTCTCGAGCGGCCCTGGACGAGGCGGACAGGGCCTAGGTCTGGCCGGAGTTGAGCTTGCCGGCTCGACTGGCGAACGCAGCAAGCACGTCGGCGTCTGGCTCCTCCTCGCCCCCTCCGGCCGGCCGTCCTCGGGTTCCGCGTCGACGTCGAGCGGGACCTGCTGGAGGCGGGCCTCGAAGGCGGCGATGGCCAGCTCACTCATTCGGTCTTCGCCGGCAACATCCGCAAAGGCGAAGCGCCCTCGCCCTCCGCGGTCCCCCGCTCGGCACGTTCCGGGGCGCCCTGGTCGGAAGGCGTGTCGTTCACCGTCATCCGATGCACCCAGCCGATCTGTCCGGCGGGTGTCCTGACCCGAAGGTAACCCGACACTCGCTCCGAGGACCTCGACCTCGTCCCCTTCGTCCAGCCGTCCGATCTCCACTCCCAGCACTTCGTCGGGGCGATCGGACAGGTGGACCATGCGGTAGTGGATCAGCCGCCGGTCGTCCGCCGCGGGCGCCGGTCCGAGGGTCCGTTCGAAGCTCAGGCGTTGCGCGGCCATCACCTGTGGGTTGGCGCCATCGGGCGACTTCGGGCCGCCATCAACGAGGGCCTGCGCCAGCGGGGCATGCCTAGCTCAGCGTCGTCCATGGCAGCGACCGACGCAGCATCCACTGGTGAGGCAGTGGCTCCCGTCACCTGCCGGCCTTCAACCTCGCCTGGCCCACCAAACGCGTCCATCGCCTCGGCGGCGGGGGCCGTGGCAGCGTGGGTCGCGACGGCCCCGGCTACCAGGAGGCCCAGCATCAGGAGCAGGCCGACGCCAACGCGGCACGCGGCAGGGAGGCCTGGCATCGGGCGAGGCGTCATCAGTCCATCCACTGACATGACGCCGAGGATGCCGCCGACCTGCCCTGGTCGCCATGGTACGGCCGGGCCAGCAGGGTACCGGCGCCTCCCGCCACCACCCGGGCACGCCGCATACGGAGCATGGCGTAGTACCCGGGTGCCCCTGAGACTCGCGCGTCACCCGGCCGCTGACCCGAACGGCTCATGGTGCAGTTGTCTGGCCTGGCGCACCATCAAGACACGATGGAGGTCATTCGGGCAGGCGGGCAGCCCCGCGGGTTCAGCCCCGCAGCACTCGGGGCATTCCTGCTTGGCTGCCTGTTCGTCGCTGCCGGTGTCGCCGCCGCCTACCTGCTGTTCACCACGCCGCTCGTCTCCAGCGTCAGCTCCCTTGGGCGCGACCGCGTCTCCGCGCCCCTCTTCGGAACGCTCGCCTGGGCACTCGCGTTCATCATTCCGGGCTCGCTCATCGTGGTGGGCCTGGCCCGGGTTCTGAGCGCGGTCGAGCGAACCCTCGCGCTTCGCGCCCGGCGCCGTTCGCCGCTCGCCTCAGCCTGCGGGAGGCTTCCTGCGGACCACACCGTCGTGGCGGGGATCCGGCTGCCAGATCATCGTCGCCTGCCCGAGATCGTCGTTGGGCCGGCGGGCCTGCTGATCTGTGCACCGCTGCCCCCGGTCGATGCCTGCCGGATTCGAGGTCGCTCCTGGGAGGTGCGCACGAGCGCCGGTCGATGGGTGCCGGTCGAGAACCCACTCGAGCGAGTGTCCAGGGACGCGGATCGCCTCCGTCACTGGCTGGAGGCCGAGGACCCGGGTGCCACGCCGCGGATCTTCCCGGCTGTCCTGGCCGCGGGCCACGATGTGCCGCGGACACGCGAGGTGGCCGTACTGAGCGGTCCCCAGGTCGGCCCGTACCTCAGCTCCCTCACGCCCTCCCGGCAGATAACCCCTCAGCGGCGAGCGCAACTCGTCGAGCTGCTCGTCCGGCAGGCCTGAGGCGCCGGCAGGCGTGGCCTCAGTAGAGGCTCGGGAAGTAGGTCCGGAAGAGCGTCGAGAGGTTGACGCCGGTACGCGAGTCGAGGAAGCGGAGCAGCGTCCCCGTGTGGCTCAGCTTGCCTTCGTAGGCCTGAGTGTACGCCCGCACGGCGGACCAGAACGCCTCGCTACCCATCCTTCGGCGTGCGTCGTTGAGCACGTTGGCGCCCTTGACGTAGACCAGCTCGTAGTAGCAGGCCGACGAGTAGTCGTAGATGGTCAGGTCCAGCCGGCTCGATGAACAGGCGCCCTGGCGGAAGCTGCCCAGCGTATAGCGGGTCAGGAAGTCGGCCATCGCCTCGTCCGCGAAGGGCTCACGCGCCTGATCGTTGCCGACGATCCCGTAGAACCACTGATGAGCGGTTTCGTGGCGAACGAGATACGGCACTCGCCAGCTCTCCACGGGTGGTAGCCAGACGTGACCAGGTGACTCGAGGGCGTAGCCGCCAGCCGACTGGGCGACCGTGTACGTGGGGTGCGGGTACTGGCCCACCAGCGCGTTGAGGCGGTAGAGCGAGGCCTTGGTCTCGTCCAGCAGCGCCTGACCCGGCCCACCCGGCAGATGGAACACGGTGATGCGCGTCTGACCCACCATCCCGTACAGCCGCCGGTAGAGCGGGCTCGCCGTGAAGTTGAAGTCGCGCACGTTGGTCGCGAGGAACGTCTGCGTGAGGCCGTCGACAGCGACTCGCCGCCCGCTCGTCGCAATGGGCATCGGCTGGTCGGTGCGAATGGCCACGCGGACGGAGCGGCTGGCCGGCGTGACGAAAGGATCACCGAAGTTGGGCCGGTCGAAGGGCGTCGCCCGGCTGATCCACGGTATCCAGCGGTAGGCGTTGATCGTGCTGTTGTGCTTGGCAAAGAGGTAGTTGTGGCCCGCCACCCCGATCCGGAAGCGGGCCCGGAACGCGATCCGGACGCTGGCGGAGCCATCGTCAGGGAGCACCCCGCCGAGCGGGACGCGAATCGTCTGGTCGGAGACGGTCGGCGAGACGGCTCGACCGTCCACGGTTGCCTCCAGATCGGTCATGGCGCCCAGTCGGGCCGCCACGGTGTTCAGCTCGAGCCGGTCGACGCCACCTCCCGATCGATTCGTCACGACCATGTAGGAGATGACCGAAAGGCGGGCAGAGGCGAAGTTGAGTGAGGCACGAACCTCGTAGGTCGCGGGCAGGAAGAGGCTCGTGCGGTTCACGCGACCGGCCACGATGGCACTCGCGACGTTGGGCGCGGCTGGCGCACGGGCGCCGGGCGCTCGGTCGGACGGGGGCGTGGCTGTCACTGCCGGCGCGCTCAACCCCCCACTGACCAGGAGGCTCAGGATCAGCCCGACCAGCCTTCGCATGACGACCAGCCTAGATCACGAGGCCAGCCCCGTCTTTCGCTCCAGAAAAGAGGACCCGAACTCACGCCGGGTCATTGTTTCGCCAGAGGCTCAGCTGGGCTGCTTGGCGATCACCACCGCAAAGTTCGCCAGGCTCTTCGCGAGCTGCTCGGCTCCGGCCTTGGTGTCCTTGAGCATCTTCTGCGCCTCGGTCTTGAGCAGGGTCTCCTTCATCGCCCCCGCGATCTTGACGACGGCCGAAGCCGAGTCCTGCTGCTTGCGCTTTAGCGAAAGAAGGACCGCGTGGGCCTCGTAGGCATCGCTCTGGGCCTCGGTCGCCTTTTGGGCAGTCGCCTGCATGAGTTGCTTCATCGAGGAGGCAACCTCTTCCGCCTCGCCCGTCGCGCCGTACTGCTTGCCCTGCTGCTGCAGCTTTTGGAGCTGCTGCTGATCGGTGGCCATGAGGGACTTGATAGCCTGCTTTGCCTCGGGGAACGGGTGTGAGATGGAGAGCTGGCGCTCCGCCTCGACGATCGCCTGCTGAATCGCAATCGCCTCGTCGAACTCGTGCTTGATGAACTCCTCGCCGGTCTTGGCGGTCACTTCACGTCTCCCTTCGATGTCGTGGCTGTGGCGCCAAGGCTATGGAAGGCCTCATGCCGCGGCGAGTGACCCGTCGCCGACGCCGTAACGAGGGGCTTGCAGATCGCCCGACCGTGCGCCGCTGTGGCTGGCGGCGCAGAATCCCGGTCATCGATGACAACCGAGCCAGCGCCCACCACCGCACCCGCGCCGCGCTTCTCCGGCGGCGGGGAGATCTCCTTTGCCGAGCGCCCGGTCCCGCGTCCGGGACCGGGGCAGCTGCTCCTGGCTGTCGGGGCCAATGCGATCTGCGGCACGGATCGGAAGCAGTACCTCGAGGGCTCGGAGGTCACCCCCGGCCATGAGGCAGCGGGTGTCGTAGCCGCGGCCGGCGAGGGCGCCTCGATCGCCGAAGGCACTGCCGGCGTTGTCTACCTCATGGACTACTGCGGATCCTGCCGCTCATGTCGCGGCGGCTTCACCAACCAGTGCCTGGCCAAGCGCGCCGACATGGGCTTCACCCACGATGGCGGCTACGGTCCCTACGAGCTGGTGCACGAGACGAACTTCTTCCCGATTGCGTCGGCGATCCCGCTCTGGCAGGCGCCGCTCCTGCTGGACGTGATGGGAACGAGCGGGCACGCGATCGGTCGCGCGCTCCTGGTGCGTCCGGAGATCGAATCCGTCCTGATCACCGGCGCTGGGCCGGTCGGGCTCGGCTTGCTCGCGGCGGCCCGCCTCACATTCTCCGAGGGCACGCGGATCCTGGTCACAGATGTCACGCCGTACCGGCTGGCGCTCGTGGAGCGGCTGGGCGGCATCCCGATTGACGCCTCGAAGCAGCGCATCGCCGAAGCGCTTCGGCGGAATGACCTGGACGAGGTCGACGCCTGCTTCGATTCGACGGGGCGGGGTGCGGTACGCCAGGAGGCCCTGGACTGTCTCGGTCGCCGTGGCGTCCTCGTCTGCGTCGGCCACGGCGAGCAGCTCGTGCTCGATGTCTCGATGGATCTCATCGCACCCGAACGGGCCGTCCTCGGGAGCGAATACTTCCGCTTCGACGAGCTGCCCGCGAACCTCGAGCTCCTGCACGCCCAGCGCGACTATCTCGGGCAGATCATCACGCACCGGTTCCCCGTGAGCCAGATCGACCAGGCCTTCCGCGTCTTCTTCTCCGGAGAGAGCGGCAAGGTCATCGTCGAGCAGTGAATACCGACGCGAGCCTTGGCAAGGGATCGGCTGGGATCCGCTTCGGCGTCTTCGTCGGGCAGGCGAACAAGGAGTGGCCGCAGATCCGGGACGAGTTCCTGCTAGCCGAGGATCTCGGCTTTGACCACGCCTGGGTCGTGGATCACTTCGTCAACACCGACGGGCCGCCGAGCGATCCATGTCACGAGGCCTGGACGCTGCTCGCCGCGCTCGCGGTCAGCACCACGCGGATCAGGCTGGGCGTCCTCGTGTCGAGCAACACGTTCCGCCATCCGGCGCTCCTGCTGAAGGAGGCCGTGACCGTGGACCACGTGAGCGGTGGGCGGGTGATCCTGGGGATGGGCACCGGCTGGCATGGGGAGGAGCACCGCCGCTACGGCTTCGAGCTGCCGGAGCCACGGGAGCGGGTCGATCGGTTCGAGGAGGCTGTCCAGATCGTCCACAGCCTCATGAGCCAGGAGCGGACCAGCTTCCCCGGCCGCCACTACCAACTCGACGATGCACCGCTTGAGCCGCGCCCGCTGCAGCAGCCGCGCATCCCGATCCTGATCGCCGCGCATCGGCCCCGGATGCTGCGCCTCGCCGCCCGCTACGCCGACGTCTGGGACACGTTTCCAGCAATCCCCGGGACCGCCACCGAGGGCGTGGAGGACCAGATCAAGCGGCGCGTCGAGCTGCTGGACGCGGAGTGTCGGAGGGTGGGCCGGGATCCTGCGGAGATTCGCCGCTCGACGTGGACTGGCGGAGATGTCGCAGGGTCCGAGGCCAGGTTCCTCGACTTCGTCGGCCGGCACCGGGCGCTCGGCTTCACGGACTTCTCGATCGGCCTTCCCCGAGAGGACGATCGGCCTATGCTGCGCCGCATTGCGGCGGGGTTGATGCCCTCGCTCCGGAAGGAAGAGAATCCGCCGGCCTAGGCCGTCACCCTGACGCTCGGAGAACGTCTTGCCGACTGAACAGCCGCTCCACCCCCGTCCGCAGCTGGCGCGCGAGCGCTGGACCGACCTGACGGGTACGTGGGACTTCGCCTACGACGACGCGGACCGTGGGCTCGCGGAACGCTGGCAGGATCGACCAGAGTGCTTCGATCAGAAGATCACGGTGCCCTTCCCCCCCGAATCGTCAGCGAGCGGGATCGGGGACCCGGCGCCGCACACCGTCCTGTGGTACCGGCGAACGTTCCGGATCCGAGCGAAGGAGCGCGCCGACGGCGGCGTGCCGAAGCGGTTCCTGCTGCATTTCGGGGCGATCGACTACCGCGCCCGGGTGTGGGTCAACGGGTTCCTCGTCTGTGAGCACGAGGGCGGCCACACGCCGCTCAAGGCCGACATCACGAGCGCGCTCGTGGCGGGAGAGGGCGACCAGACGATTGTCGTGCGCGCTGAAGACCAGGCGACCGACCTGACCCAGCCCCGGGGCAAGCAGTTCTGGGAAGAGGAGCCG
>JACDFU010000113.1 GCA_013815585.1 Chloroflexota bacterium | reverse complement strand
CGAGCTGCTTGCCTACCTCATGAACGAAGCCTTCGAAGGCCGGGGAATCGAGGAGTCGAACGAGAGCCAGTCGCTGATGGCGAACCTGGCCACGGTGGATGAGGCCGCCTGGCGGGAACAGGTGGCTGAAGCGACCAGGACGATCGAATCGATCGCGCTCCACGTGGGCAGCTGCAAGGTGATGTACGCCGACCACGCCTTCGGGTCGGGTGAGCTGGCGTGGCAGAGCCCCGCGGTTCAACCGTGGCCCGACGGCGAGGCACCGATGCCCGAGACCCTGGCCTGGCTGAGCGAAACCCACGCCCGCCTGATGGAGCACGTCAGTCGGCTCTCCGACGAGGACCTGACCGCAATACGCCCGGCCAACTGGGGCGAGCAGCGCGAGACGCGCTGGCTCCTCTCGATGTTGCTGCAGCACGACGCGTACCACGCTGGTGAGGTCAATCACATCGGATCGTTGGCAGTGGCAGATCGAGGAGGCCGATCGGGCCGGATCGAAAGAGCTCCCAACCTGAGGGCACAGGGGTCGCCTGGTGCTGGCGGAACATCAGCCGGCCCCACCTCGTCTTCCTTTTGGCTTCAGCCCTATCCTGCGCGGAGACCTGCCAAGGAGGTCCTACCCGTGCGACAGCGACGCACCGGCGTCACACCGCTCTACAGCGCCACTCTCGACCAGATGTATGCGCACAGATATCGCCGTAAGTCGAAGCGCGGCCGCCTCGTCCTGACGGTCGTGCTCGTCGCCGGCCTGCTGGGTGGCAGCGCCGTGTGGACGAATGCCTTCGGCGCCGGCGACCGCTTCGAGCGGCTTGTCGAGCGCATCGAGCTTGCCGTCGACCCGCCGCCAAACCGTCCGACCCGCAAGACGATCACGGTCACTCCGCGTCCGGTCTTGGGGGCCAATCCCGGCAAGGACACCCCGCCGCCGGCTGAGCTCGCCCCGGCAGAGGAGTCCACGGACCCCGAGGCGACGGCATCTTCAAAGGCGAGGTCTCCGCGGCCGAGCTCGCCCTCGCCGGAGCCCACTCCTTCGCCAGAGCCCGTGCGCAGGGCGGTCGACGTCGACCTTCTCGACAACCCCGAACAGATGTTTACGAGTCAGCTGACGGAGAAGTGGTGTGCGCCTGCCGGCGTTCAGATGACACTCGCCGTCCTGGGCCTCGGGGACAGCTCCGAGGAGTTCCAGCGGGAGATCATCAACCGCACGGACGGATTCGAGAGCTGGGAGGACAGCCACAACGGGAGCTGGGGACCGGCGGCCATGGCCGACGCGCTCGCCGCCTATGGCGCCGACGAGTACGAGATCAGGGCGTACCAGACCCGCGCGGATGCGCTGCGGGATTCGGCGATCGCGATCAAGACGACCGGCAAGCCGGTTGTGCTGTTGGCCTGGCGCGGCGCGCACACCTGGGTCATGACCGGCTACCGGGCCAACGCGGATCCGACCATCTTCGGCAATGCCACGATCAAGGGGGCCTACATCCTGGATCCCTGGTACCCGCGCGTCTCCTCGATCTGGGGACCCTCCGATCCACCTGGGACCTTCCAGGATGCCGCCGAGATGGAGCGGAACATCCTGGCGTGGAAGCGTCCCGAGGGTGCCTACCCGGATCGCGACGGCAAGTTCATCGCCCTGGTGCCAACGACTCCGGCGGAACCTGGGGACTGATCTGCCGGACGCGGGGCAGCAGCGCGATTCCCAGCAGCACGACCTTGACCATCGTGCCCAGCGCGAAACAGAGTGGGATGGCCGTGATTCCGATCTGGGGCGCGAGGGCCTGACCGGCCAGGACCGTCACGGCGAACCCGGTGACCGACGCCGCCACCTGGAGCAGGGTGTTCCGCGTCGCGTACATCGCCCGGCTGAGCAGGTGAAAGAGGCTCTCGAAGGGCACTGAGAGGGCAAAGGCAGCCAGGACCAGCGAGGTCTGCGCAACGTCCTCCGCGTCGAAGGCGCCACCGCCGAGGAACAGCTCGACGGCCAGCCCGCCCACGATGTACAGGCCGATCGCGGCGCCCGTGGTCAGCAGCGTGATGGTCACCAGGTTTGTGCCGAGCACGCTCGTGAAGCGCCGTCGATCGCCGGCCACGTAGGCCGCTGCGAGTGAGGGGAAGGCAGCCACCGAGAAGGAGATGCCGATCAGGCTCACCGGCACGCTCTGAAAGTTCCGGGCGAAGCTCACCGCCGTCACGGCTCCCGCTCCCAGGGTCGATGCCAGCGAGGTGAAGAAGAGGAAGGTGAGTGGCTCAATGGGGTGGCTCGCCATCTTGGGCAGCATCAAACGCAGAAACTCCCGCACGGCAGCGGTCCTGACTGCCAGGCGCGGCCGGACCCGGAAGTCGCTTCGCGCAATTCCCACCAGCCGGATCGCCAGGTGCAACAGCGCTCCGATGACCGCGCCGATGGCCGCTCCGAAGATCCCCGCGCTTTCGCTCAGGGCGACCGTGCCGACGATGATCCCGGCGTTGTAGAGGAGCGGCGCCAGGCCGTAGAAGAGGAAGCGGCGCTCCGCCACGAGGATTTCGCCCAGCGCGATCGAGGCGGCGAAGATAATCGGCGTGGCCAGCATGACCCGGAAGAGGGAGACGTAGAGCTCCCGCTGGCCGGCGTCGAAGCCCGGCGCGATCAGGCCGGCCGTCTGGGGCGCGAAGACGAACAGCACGGCGGCCGCCACGGCCATGACCAGTACGACGAGGGTCAGGATGGTCTGGCCGAACTCGACCGCCGAGCGCTCGTCGTCCTTCCGCAACTGGAGGAAGACAGGCACGAACGGCGCGGCCAGCCCGCTCGCCACCAGCACATCGAGCGTCAGCTCCGGCAGCACGAAGGCCGCGTTGTAGGCGTCGAGCTCCACCCCGGCGCCAAACGTGCGGGCAAAGATGCGGTCGCGCAGCAGGCCCGCGCCGTACGCCGCGAACGTGAGCACCGACAGCAGGAGCGCGCCCTGCGGCACGAAGCGGGCAAGGAGTCTGCGGATGAAGGTCATGAGTCAGGAAACGGCGTGTCGTTTGACATCGTGGGTAGGAAATCACACGCTCGCCTTATGAAGAGGGCTGCCCGCCTCGTCGAGCCACCCGCGTGAAGGTCCCGGGCTTCCTTGCGCGCCAGTTCTACGTGGTCGGCAGCCTCCGGAACACCGACAGTGGCTTTGCTCTGGAGGCTCGCAACCCGCTCGGGGATGGAACGATCGTGGGTGTCGGGCGCCTTGCGGTCGACGGTCGCGCCATCGAGGCCGCGGACGTCTGGGCGCTGCGGGAGGGCGACCCCGAGGCCATTCGCTCGAGCGACGTGACGACGGCCCATCCCATCCAGGTGCGACAGGGCGACAAAGTCACACTCCAGGTGGCCGGCCCCGCCCTCGCACCCGGCGAGCATCGGCTGGAGGTCGAGCTGGTCGAGCTGAACCTTGGTGCGCTGCAGCTCAGCGTGAGCGATCGCCTGGCAGGCTGACGCGCCGCGGGTGATCGTCTGGCAGGCTGACCCGAACCGCGGGTGCCGCCCCCGCCGGACGCTCGCCTTTCCGGGGGGGTCTGCTAGCATCCCGGCATGCTGAGTGCCGCGCCCAGGCTGGCTCGCGTGCCGCCGTTCGAGCGTGGCATCACCCTCGGCGACTTCCTGGTCCCGATCCGGCTCGGCGAGCGCCTCAGCTCTCGGGCGCGGCACATCGTGCTGGTCGTGGTGGGGGCCATGTTCATCGCGCTGAGCGCCAACGTCGCCGTGCCGATCCCCGGTTCCCCGGTCCCCGTCAGCGGGCAGACCTTCTCGGTGCTGCTCGTGGGCGGAGCCCTAGGCTTCCGGCGCGGGGCGGCCTCGGCGCTGCTCTATCTCCTGCTCGGCCTCGCCCTGCCGGTCTACGCCCAGGGCCGTTCTGGCATCGAAGTGCTCGGCACGCTGGAGGGCGGTCGGGTCGTCCTCGGTGCCACGGGGGGCTTCCTGGTGGGCTTCGTCCTCGCCAGCGCCCTGGTGGGGCGCCTGGCGGAGCTTGGCTGGGATCGAAGTGTGATCGGATCGCTGGCCGCCCTGGCCATCGGAAATGTCGCCATCTACCTCGTGGGGTTGCCCTGGTTGGCGGTCGCGGCTGACTTCGGCGCCCAGGAAACCCTGCAGAAGGGCCTGTTTCCCTTCCTCGTCGGGGACGCGTTCAAGCTGGTGGTGGCTGCCGCGCTGTTGCCCGCGGGGTGGTGGATCGTGAACAGGCGCCCGAGCGACCGTTAGCGGCTGGGCCGCTTCCCTCTGGCTGGGCCGCTTCCCTTCAAATATTCGGCCCAGTGCTCTTAGTTGATGTCCTGAACAGTTCCTTTCACGTTTCGACCGAGCTTCTGCGCTATCGCACCTTCAGGCAGCAGCGTCACGACTAGGAGAAGGAAGGAAGCTCGCGCCTCCAGCCGTGTCGACTTCTACGACCACGGGGGCGGGTAGGTGAAAGGAAAATCGGCCGATTGGGCCGCCCAGGATGGCTAACAGCAACCGGGCGAGTAGGTGAAGGGAAAGTCGGCCGACCGAAGGGCCATGCCGGGCAACCCAAGCAATCTGCGGAGCCAGACCCGAGCGCGCGGAACCTCTTTACCGGGAGCCCCGAATTCCGTCAGGCAGGCTCGCCCATCGGTGCGAGCGACTGCATCAGGATCCAGTTGGCGGCGTCCCGCAGATCCCGTGCTTCGTAGTCGGCACGATGCACCGCGGCTCGGTGGTCCTGGGTCAGCGGCCCGACCCGGATCGTGTGCAATCCCGCGGTCCGTCCCGCCTGCACGCTCTCCTGGTCGGCACAGATAAGCCACCCTCCGCGGCTGAGGTGATGGCGGTCGAGGGCCATCTCGATCAATCCCGCGCCCGGCCGCCGGCAGTCGCACGTCTGGTCGGGGGTGTGAGGGCAGCCCATGAAGATGAGCTCCGGCCCACCATGGGTGAGTGCAGCCCGAACATCATCGAGGGGCTCCGGGCCGCGCCAACCCTGGTCGGCGGTCTCCGGCGGCTCCACCAGCAGGACAAGCGGTTCACCGACCTGCGCCAATCGTCTGAGGCCGTCGTCCAGATCCGGGAGGAGGTCCCAGCCCCCGTCTCTTCCTCCGGGGCGCCACGGCCGGCGCTCGGCGACCACGCCTTCGAGCTGGACGAAGATGGGAGGTAGGGCAGTCTCTGGCACGGTGTGACCATGCGCGAGGAGCCGTGTCGCACGGACCGGGAGGGCCGCGCGTCGCCTTGCACCCTGCTTGCAGACCCTGATGTAGCCTCGTCAGGTGGTGATCGTCACCCGGGGGCTGACCAAGGAGTACGGGCACCGTCCGCTGTCCAGAAGCCGCGGCGCGCTGGTTCGTGCCCTCGACGACCTCTCCGTGGAGGTGCGTGAGGGGGAGATCTTCGGATTCCTGGGGCCAAACGGTGCCGGGAAGAGCACGAGCATCCGGCTTCTGCTCGGCTACCTGCGGCCGACGAAGGGCAGTGCAACGATCTTCGGCCTGGACGTGGCCTCCGAGGGTTTGGAGATCCGCCGCCGGGTGGGCTACCTGCCCGGCGGCATCGCCCTGTACGACACGCTCACCGGTGAGGCGCAGCTCGATTACCTGGCAGGCCTGTACGGCCGAGGATCGCCGCGTCGAGCAACGCTGCTGGAGCGGCTCGAGCTCTCCGCGGCCACGCTGCGCCGACCTGTGCGCGATTACTCGAGGGGGATGCGCCAGAAGATCGGCATCGTCCAGGCTCTGCAGCATGATCCGGAGTTGGCGATCCTCGACGAGCCGACCGAAGGACTCGACCCGCTCATGCAGCGCGCCTTCTACGAGATTCTCGATGAGCTGCACCGTGAGGGCCGCACGATCTTCTTTTCGTCGCACGTCCTCTCCGAGGTGGAGCGCGTCTGCAACCGCGTCGCGATCATTCGTCACGGCCGCCTCGTGGCCCTGGAGGACGTCGATTCCCTGCTGGCGCATCGGAAGCGCCACGTGGAGCTCCGCGTCCGCGGCCCCATCCCGACCCTGGAGGGAGTGCCGGGGATCTCCGGGCTGCAGGCTCGAGACGGGCTGGTCACCTTCCAGCTGGAGGGAGACGTGGCCGGCTTTCTGCGTGTGATCCAGGGCTCCGACGTGGCGGACCTGATCATCGAGCCCGCCCATCTCGAGGAGGCATTCCTCGAGTTCTATGCCGAGGATCTGGCGTCGTGAACACCGCGCTGCTGGGGCATACCTGGCGCTCGCAGCGGCTGAAGCTCGTCGTGGTCGGGAGCGGGCTCGTGCTGTGGGGTTTCCTCATGCCGGTCATCTACGCCACCTTCGGGGTCGACTTCCGCCGGCTCACCGACTCTGGGGTCATCCCGGAACAGTTCACGCAGTTCACGGAATTCGGCGGGGGCGACCTCTTCAGCGTGGCCGGCGCCATCGGGCTCGGCTTCGTTCACCCCATCGCGCTGCTGCTCATCGGCGTCTTCGCGGTCGGCTTTGCGGCCGCTGCCGTCGCGGGTGAGCGCCAGCGGGGGACGCTCGAGGTCATCCTCGCCCGACCGGTTTCCCGCCGCACCCTCTACCTGACGTTGTTCGTGGCGACGCTGATCTTCGTGGCGACCGCAGTCGGGGCGGTCCTCGTGGGCGCGGTGGTCGGCGCGACTGCCTTCAATGTCATCGACGAGCTGCCGACCGGCAACCTGCCGGTTCTCTGGCTCAACGGCACGCTCCTCTTCATGGCGCTGGGTGCGATCGGACTCGCTGCGTCAGTCTCCTTCGACCGGCTGACGCCTGCCCTGGGCATCACGCTGGGCGTCACGATCGTGTCGTACTTCCTCGAGATCCTCGGTTCACTGTGGCCCGACGCGGAGCCGCTCCAGCCCTACTCGCTCTTCCACTACCTACAGCCCCGCGAGGTGCTCAACGAGGGCATGCAGACCTTCGATGTTGGTCTTCTTCTGGTCGTGATCGCGGCAGCCGTCATCTATGCCCTGCTGGCCTTTCCGCGCCGGGACATCGCCGCTCCGAGCTAAGGCCCGGGAGTGGCCGGTCGAGGTCAGTGGGCCTGCGCTCGTGGTCTGGCTCATTCTGATGGGGCCTCAGCATCCTCACCATTTTCGCCTTCGATGGGCAGCAGGACAGGTCGTGGACCCCGTTCCCGTGGCCTGTTCGGCCTGATCACCTCGATCTCGCTCGTCCTGCGGGCGCCGCGCTATCGAAGGAGCGTGAGGATGACCGCCGCCACGATGGCCAAGATGGCGACCGTCTCTTCCAGGATCCGCATCGAGCGATCATCGCGGGCGGATCCGGGATTGGAGTCGGCGACGTCGCTGCTCGTGAGACGCATGAGGGACTCTCCATTCGAGGCGGGATAGCGACCGGCGTCACCGTAGTTGCGCCGACGCACCGGGTACACCGGCCATTGGTCCCACCTCCAGAGGTACGTCTCGCGCCGGATGGCGTTGGGGGCGGTCGAGCGCCCTGACCAGGCGTCGTCCCCATGGACAACTAGGGAATGCACCGCTCGTAGACGATCTCCTCGCCGTCCTCGTCGTCCCACACCCTCGCGAACTCGACGAAGCCGAGCTTCTCGACGACTGGGATGGACGTGGCATTGCCGGGACCTACTGAAGCCAGGAAGCGTCGAACCGTACGCTCGGCTCAAGCCCACTCCATCAGACCGCGTACTGCTCCCGTGGCAAACCCTCGCCCACGGTCCGCCGGAACGATGCTGTAACCGAGCTCGACCGCATCGTCCGCCCGCAGCAGCCACGGACCCTCCGCCGGGTCCCGCTTCGTCCGGTTGAGTCGCAGGCACACAATGCGCGGCTCTCATACACTCACTCCTCGGGCATCACCGCCTCGATCTGTCGCTCCGCTGGCCCTTGATCGCCCCGGACGAGCGCAGCCAGGGCAGTGGGATCAAGCCACACCAGGCTGAGGCGGTCCGTTGCGACCAGCGCTGCTTCGTGTTGGCTCAGGGCATGCTCCGGGGCATTCCGCGGGGTAGTATTTCGCCGCGCCTCACAATGGCAGCGCTGAAAGCGTGAAGCGGGCGCCCGTAGCTCAGTGGATAGAGCGGGTGGCTTCGGACCACCAGGCCGCGGGTTCGAATCCTGCCGGGCGCGCCAACTCCAGAACGGCGGCGCCGCAGTGCCCGGGCAAGTCCGTGAGCCTGCGCTGCGGGCGTCGAGGTGCCCGACACTGAACGCAGCCCGGCCACATCGACGCGGCTGTCACCGCCGTGATCAACTCGGTGCAGGACTGGCGTAGCGCGCGCTCCAGGAGCGTCTCCGCGGTCACTCCAGGGCCCCGCTCGGCCGTCACGGTCGGGTGGCTGAGGGTCCGATCCGCCGGTCCGATCTCGTCAGCGCCTCGATTTCGGCCTCCAAGGCGTCCGCGATCGCATCGATGCTCAGATCACTGGTTTCGATGACCGGCAGTTTCAGCGCATCGGCTTGTCCAAGCAGATAGGCCGCCCAGCGCTCCATGCGGGTGGTCGCCAACAGGGACTGCCCCCGCTGTGCCAGACGACGCCGGCGGACGGCGGGGCTACAGGTCAGAAGAATGACCTGCGTCACGGGGGCATCGACACGAGCCAGGGCTGCCTGGACGACCGACGGTCTCGTCTGGGCGTCAAGGACATTCACTACCGCGCTACGGTCGGTCTCGGCAACCAGGCGCTCGATCCACCGCTCGGTGATGTGCGCCTGCCACCCCTCAGGACCGACGAAGTCGCGCGTCATCACCTCGACGGACGGAACTCCGACGCGGTCGATGAAGTGGCATCGAATTCCTGGCCGCCCGCGTGACTGGAGTCGCTCCACGGCAGCTGTCTTGCCGGCGCCCGATGCGCCCGTGACGACGAGGATGCCCGCCCGATTCATCAGCCTTGGCAATGGGCTGCATCCTTCTCCGTGGGTCCGCAACAGGGCCCAGTATCAATCCGGGCAAGGGTCGACGCACCAAGGACTCATCGGCATGTGCCGACGCAGCTCGGCCGCCTCAGCCCAGCTGCCTGTCGCGCCGCGCAGCGGGCCCGTTTGGCTCGCCCGTTGGCGCGGAATCCGCAGGCTGGCCGGGCGACCCACCGCCCTCGTCGATTGCTCCCTCGATGAGCTCTTTGGCGACGACCCCTCGCACCGTGCCGAGGGCGGCCCCCGCGATGGCGCCCGGCGGCCCGCCGATGACTCCGCCCACCGCTGCGCCGCTCACGGCGCCTGCCGCTGCGGCCGC